>NZ_JBFPJR010000014.1:0-108475 GCF_040838215.1 Nocardioides eburneus
GATGCGACGTAGGGAGGCCCGGTATCCCCGGACTATCACGAAACCGTTCCGTCTCGGCCGGGCTTCGACGGCTACCCAACCCCACAGGGGCCGGACCGCCTCATCACCTGATGGCCGTACCACAACCGTACACGCGTTCGAACCAGCGGTCCAGGCCCTTTCCACCGCTTTGTCACGCCTCATCCCGTGCTGGCGATCCTCGCCGGCCTCGCCACGCCGGCCGACGACCGTCGTGACCGCGACCTGGTCAGCCCCGCCGCTGCCGCGCTCGCCCGGGATGCCATCGCGCCCCGATCATGGCAAGACCTGCTACCGAGCACTGCCAGCGCCGGACAGTCCGCCTCACGACCCGGAGCGCCGGCGTCACCGCATCTTGATCCGCGCCGTCCAGCTCGACCCGTCCCAGTACCTCAGCGGCGCCATGCCCTCGGGGTCGTCGTACCACCCTGCCGGACGCCCGTCGGCGGGTACGGCTGATGCGTCATCTGCATGCGGCGTCGGCTCCAGAGGCGGCGCAGCCACCACCCGGCGTACCGGGACGGCGTAGACATGCTCCTCCAACCAGGCCGCCGAGAGCTCACTTGCCTTCGCCGCATGGACGGACACCTCCGCCTTCACCCGGTTGCCCTTGACGACCGCCCGGGCCACGCAGCCGAGGCCGCGCTCCTCGAGCTGGTCGATCAAGGGCAGGAAGTGCTCACTCATCGCGGGCGTCATCCGTCCAGCGGCCACACCGTCGATGCAGACCTCGACGAGCTGTCTGGTCGACCGTGCCAGCGCCTCCTCGATCCGATGCAGGGTCACGTGGACCCAGCCTTCGCCCTCGGGCCGAAGCCAGGGCGCGCACGCCTCTGGCCCCGATGCGGTCGCTGCCAGCTTGACGGCGCGCCCGACAGGGATCTCGACCCCGCTCGGCGCAGCGTTCAGCGGCAGGATCAAGTGCGGCTCGGCAAGCGCCAGCGTGACGCGGGCGTGGAGGTGTCCGGTACGCCGCTCGACAGGATTCCCACGCCGGTCATAGCCGTATTCGACTTCTGGACGAGCCCAGACCCGCGCCTCGACCGTCGCCACGAGCCCGCGCCCCCGAAGCGCGAGGAGTGCTTGCTGGTAGCGGCCGGCGCTCTCCTTCGGCAGGTAGCCGACGAGGTTGCCCTTGATGACGACCTGGACGGCGTTGGGGTCATACCGGTTGGTCGGCTCGGGCACGAGGTGCGCGACGTACGTCGCCTCGGTGCCCGTCTCCGGCACCGGCTGCGCGAACAGCGCGCCGATCTCGGCGGAGTGATGACTCTCCCCCGCCACCTCGACGCTCGGCCACTTCTGCCCCCACAGCGAGAACTCCACGAGCCCGGTCGCCGCGGCGCCTCTGTCCGTCCGGTTGAACATCTGGTCATCCCCTTCCGCTCTGGCGGAAGTATGGCGTGACCGACGCCACTCAGCAGCCGGTTCCGGCATACGCCGGTGACGCCGATCAGTCACCGGGCAGCCAACGAAGGACCTGACCTTCCTCCGGGCGTGAACTGCCCGCGCTGGCGATCATCACCGGCCTCGACACGCCGGCCGACGACCGTGGCGACCGCGACGTGGTCAGCCCCGCGGCTGCCCCGGCGTCCTTCACCTGCGCACTGTCACGTCGACTTGCGCTTGCCCGTCGGTCGGGTCGGCTTCCGGATGATGTCAGTGTCCACGCCGCTCCGGCGCGGGACATAGCACCAGCCCTTCTTGGCCGTGGGGTCGTAGTGCAGGACCGTCCCGTCACGTTGCATCCCTCGGAGCCAGGCGTCCACCTCGCCGTCCACGCCGTCCGGCAGGGGGAACCCAGCCCGCCGGCGCGCCTCCTTCCGGAGCATCAGGATCGGATAGTCATGGTTGTGCTCGGGCTTGATCTTCCACGGGATCAACTCGTCGTCCCAGGTGATCCGGCGGTCGAGTCCCCGACGCCGACGGAAGTTGCCCCACATCGAGATCGTGGTCTCGATGTTGTACTTCTGCCGGTAGGTCCGAACCATCCACTCGTAGGTCCGCCCTTCCTCGAACCAGCGGAGCACCTCACGCTCGTTCTGGATCTTCGACTTCCCCAACTCCGGCCCTCTCCTCATCTGCCAACTCGATCGCGACCGCCGCGGGCACCGCAATATCCACCCGCTCCTTCGCCGCCACCTCGTACGCCACCCCGTACGGGATATGCACGCCGGCGATCGATTCCACGGCAGTGTCGAGGTGACTGGTCTGGTCGTCGAAGAAGATGTGCGGCCGCAGCACCTCGAGCACCTTCGCCTTCTCGATGCCGCCGAGGAAGAACGCGTCGTTGACGTTCACATCCCACTCGCGCATCGAATGGATCGCGCGCTCGTGGGCGGGGGCGTTCCTGGCGGTGACCAACGCGATGCGCAGCCGAGGCTCGTACGACGCGTCGTCGAGCTTTCGGCGCTCCTCCAGCTTCTGGATCCTGTTCAAGTCCTTGAGCAGCGGCTGGAGCGGGCCGGGAGCGAGCGGCTCGTCCTTATGACTCGCTTCGTGCTCCATGTACTTCTCAATACCGGACTCCTCATAGACCCGCTCGGAGCCGTCGTCCGAGAGCACTCCGTCGAAGTCGAACGCAACAACCAGCGACGGATCATCCTCGTCATACTCGGCCGCTGACCTCAGAACGTGACCTGCCGGGAATCCCGCCCGAATGGCCTCCACGACGTCTGCGCCATTCCCCGACAGGAAGAGGGACATCGACAAAGCCCCGATGAACTTGTGTGGCGAGCGTCCTTGCGTGAAGACGGCTCGTGTCATCGGCAACTTGTGTCGTTCGATCGAACGCATCACCCTCAGGCCGGTGTTCGGGTCGTTGCGCGACAGCACGATCACCTCGACCAAAGGATCATCCGGGCGCAAGTCGTTGAGCCCAAGCAGACGCCTGGTGAAAGGAAACGCGACGCCCGGACGAAGGGCGTCATCAATGCGCTCTTCCTGGTAGCGGCGATAGGCCTCTTCACCATGCTCCCGGAAGTACGCGTCGGACTCCGCCAGGTCGAACAAGGCACTCGAAGCGACGCCGATGACCAATCGGTCGTCGAGGTTGTACGCCACGTCAGCTCACCTCGCCCGCGACCTGCTCGGCATCCTTCACGCGGAGCTTGCCCGACATCAGCAGCGGCAGGAGCTCGTCGCGGGTCGCCGCGAGGCGGACCTTCTCGCTACGAAGTGCGTTGACCGCACTGCCGAGATTCGCGAGTTGGTCCTGGACGTCGGCCGGCAGCGCACGCGGGTCCGGAACCGAAAGCGCGAGGAGCTCGGCCGGCTTGACCCGCTGGTGGCTACCCGATGTGCCAGCAACGAGACCTTGGAGCGCAGCTGAGACCGCTGGCGTCTTGAGGGCTGCCCAAAGCGCGCTCGTCGAGGTGGTCCGTGGCACCAGCATGACGAACTCCGTCGAGGCCACGGCCATCTGCCTCGGCACGACTGGCACGTCCCAGATGCGGGGGATCCTCGGGTTGAGCTTCGAGATCAGAACGCACGGATCAGTTAGAGCGAACTTGTTGCTCTTGATCGAGCCAGCGTCGTCGGTCGCAGGAATCTGCCCATCGTCGAACGCGGGCAGGCTGAAGTGCGCCACCTCGGCGTCGAAGGTCTCTGGTTTGACCGACTTCGTCCGATGGTCGGCGAGTTCCAGCACCGAAACTGTCCGCGGCGACGACGACGCAAGCACCACCATCATCTCGTCCGCGGCCGTGATCACGCGGTCGTTGGCCGCGATCTTGTCGTCGAGGGCGCCCAGGGCCTCGGCGATGGCTCGCTGTTCCTCAAGCGAAGGAAAGCGGATTGGGATACTGCGCAGCGAGGATAGGGGCTGTGCGATGCCTGGAGTCCCCACCGTCGACGTGCGGGCCAGCAACTCCGGCTTGCCCGGGCCGCGGAAGTAGTAGAACACAAACAGGGGATCCATACGACTTCGATCGACACTGAGTTTCATCATGCTGGACGACAGCATGAGTTCCTCGTCACCAACGATGCCCACGCGTCCGATAGCACCGCGGTGCGGAAAGACGAGGTCACCCTTGCGCACCACGCAGGCCGCGAACTTGTTGACTATCGAATCCGGAACGAAGACGCGATCACTTGTGTCGAGAGCCTTCCCCTCGCGAATGTCTTGGCCCCGCACGACAGGCATACCGGTAGGCGTATAGACGTCAGCCTTCATTGCGGACCCGAACGGTCCAATAGCAATCGCACGCGGGTCACGAGCTGCGACGTCCTCAACCGACGCAGTGGTCCACTCACCCATCGAGCCGCTCCAACTGCTGCCGCACAACCTTCTCCAGCCGCGCGGACTCATCGAAGGCAGCCAGCAACTCCCCGCGCAGCCGGGCGATCTTCTGATCGATCGGCTCGCCGTCGTCCTCGACTTCGGGCGCGCCGACGTATCGCCCCGGCGTCAACGCATAGTCCGCGGCCTTGATCTCCGCCAGAGTCGCCGACTTGCAGAAGCCGGGCACGTCGGCGTACTCCTCCCCACCGCCGAACCAGGCGTGATAGGTCGAGCCGATCCGGGCGATGTCCTCGTCCGAGAGTGCGCGCTCGGCGCGGTCGACCATGTAGCCCAGGTCCCGCGCATCCACGAAGAGGACCTCGCCGGCGCGCGACCCCTTGTCCTTGGCGAAGAACCAGAGGCAGACCGGGATGCCGGTCGAGCGGAAGAGCTGGGTGGGCAGCGCGACCATGCAGGAGACGAGGTCGGCCTCGACGATCTGGGCGCGGATATCGCCCTCGCCGTTGGAGTTCGACGACATCGAGCCGTTCGCCATGACGACGCCGGCCTGGCCGCCCGGGGCCAGCTTGGAGATGATGTGCTGGATCCAGGCGTAGTTGGCGTTGGTGGCGGGAGGTACGCCGTACTTCCAGCGCGGGTCCTCGGTGTTGCGGGCCCAGTCCTTGATGTTGAACGGCGGGTTCGCCATCACGAAGTCCACCTGCACGTCGGGGTGGATGTCGCGCGCGAACGTGTCGCCCCAGCGGGCGCCGAGCCCCTTGTTGTCGATCCCGTGGATGGCGAGGTTCATCTTCGCCATCCGCCAGGTCTCCTCGTTGGCCTCCTGGCCGTAGACCGCGATCTTGGTCGGGTCACCGTCGTGGGACTCGATGAACTTCTCCGCCTGGACGAACATGCCGCCCGACCCGCAGCACGGGTCGTAGACCCGGCCGTGGTCCGGCTCGAGCACCTCGACGATCACCCGGACCACCGACGGCGGCGTGAAGAACTCGCCGCCCCGCTTGCCCTCGGCACGGGCGAAGGCGCCGAGGAAGTATTCATAGACCTCCCCCATCAGGTCCCGCGCCCGATGCTCGCCCTGACGGGAGAAGCGCGCGCTGTTGAAGAGGTCGATCAGCTCGCCGAGGCGGCGCTGGTCGATGTTGTCACGGTTGTAGAGCCGCGGCAGGGTGCCGGAGAGCGACGGGTTCTCCTTCATGACCGCGTCCATCGCCTCGTCGACCAGCGACCCGATCGTCCGCGCCGGCTCCTCCCCGACGGCCGGCCTGCCCTTGGCGTTCTCGGCGAGGAAGGTCCAGCGCGCCTGCGGCGGGACGACGAAGACGCCGTAGCCCTGGTATTCCTCCGGATCGTCGATGAGGTCGGCGATCTGCTCGTCGTCGTACCCCTCGGCGAGCAGGTCGGCGCGGATCGCCGTACGGCGCTCGTCGTAGGCGTCGGAGACGTACTTGAGGAAGACCAGCCCGAGGATGACGTCCTTGTATTGACTCGCCGAGAGCGAGCCGCGGAGCTTGTCGGCCGCCTTCCACAGCGTGTCCTTGAGCTCCTTCATCGTCGAGGGCGCGTCGGGCGCCGTGCTCTTCTTCCGCGGGGGCATGTCAGCCTGCTCTCTGGTCGCTGGTCGGGTGTCGGGTCGGGCGGCTGGTCGGGCTGCCGGTCGGGCTGCCGGTCGGGCTGCCGGTCGGGTCGGTGAGGTCGAGTGTGACGGTGCCGTTCGCGACGCCGTCGAGGAGGGCCGCGCGGAGCTCACGAGCGGCGGCGACGCGGCGCTCCAGCTCGGCGAGATAGACGTCGATCCCGGCCAGCGCGGCATCCAGTGGACCGGTCTCGCCGGCCGGAAGGACGGGCACCGCCCAGGTCGCCCACTCGCCCGACTCCTGCTGGTTGATGACCGCCGCGAGCGCGTGCGGCCCGATCGGCGCGGTGCGGGTGAGCCGGAGGATCCGCGACGGTGAGGCGACGATCGCGCCGCCGATCTCGTCGACGTGCGCGCACGGATGCGGACGCTCGGCGAAGACGACGTCCCCCGGCTCGGTGCGCATCGCCCGACCGTAGTGCCGCTCGGCATCGAACGGGTCGAGCCGCAACCCGCCGTCACCGGCCGGGTCGGCGGCGGAGACGACCCGCACCGTGCCGGCCGGATCGGCATGCTCGGCATCGATCCGGCTGCCGCGCTTGAGCTCGAGCTGCCCGGCTGACCGGAGCTCGCCGAGCGAGCGCCGGGAGAGTACGACGGCCCCGGGCGCCTCCTCGACGAGGACGTCGTAGCCATCGAGCGGACTGCTCGTCGCCAGGGTCGCCGCCCGGACGCGGTCGACGTGGTCGGTGGTCCTGGCGGTGCCCAGCTGCGGCGCCCGCACACCCCGGGGCACGACGACCCCGCCGGCGAGGACCGGGGCGAGGTCGGCGTTGCGCGCATAGCGGAAAGCCCGGCTCTCGCTGAGCTCCAGGGCGCCGACGACGTCGGAGGTGAGATCGCTCCGGTCAAGCTCGACCCCGGCGAGGTCGGCGACCTTGAACCGCTGGGTGGTGACCCCGCCCGACATCACCCACACCGCCAGGCTCTGGCGGGGCGCGGCCTTCCACAGGCCACGAGGGAGCCGCGCGGCGAACACCAGCCGGGCCGACCGCAGGGTCTGGGCGCGGTCGCGCTCCGCGTCGCCGGTGAGGCGGTCACAGAGCAGGGAGGCCGGCCCGAGGACGACCGCGGCGTCTGGCGGACCGAGCTCGAGGGCCGTCTCGTCGACCAGCCGCAGGTCCTCCCCGTCATCGAGCCCGACGACGGAGGCCAGCCGGAGGACCCCCGCGACAGCGCCGGGCTCGGCCACCTCGCGCTCCGTCAGCAGCGCACGGCGACGCAGGCGCCGGGCCTCGGCGTCGTCGCCGTCCGGAAGCACCCAGGCGTAGTCGGGAAGCGCGTCCGCCAGCTCACGGTGGGTTCCGCTCACCGCGAGCCCGAGCCCGTCACCGAGGTGGACGCGGCAGCCTTCCAGCACGGCCGCCACGGTCCTGGCCGCCTCGTCGGCGAGGCCGCGCGTCTGTGCGTCGCGCCGCAGCCGGCCGGAGTCGAGCCTGGACAGGGCGTCGCGCGGACCGTACGACGCCTCGACCAGCTCGTCGACGTAAGCGAGCAGCGCCGGCCTTGCCTCCCACGCCCGGATCTCGCGCAGCAGGAGCCGATCGTCGGGGTCGACCCGCTCGGCGAGCGCGACGAGTCCGTCGCTCGTCTGCCCCTCGAGCTGCTCGCCGCTGAGCACCTGGAGCGCGAGCAGGGTGAGGAGGACGTCGCGATCGGCGTCGAGCGGAGCCGAGAGCGCGGGCGCGTCCATGGCGTGCTCCGCGTTGTTGCCACGCCCGGTCTCCTCGAGCCACCGGACGACCGCATCCCGGTCGAAGCGCTCGATGCGGTCGACCACCGAGACCGGCGGCGGGAAGGGGATCTCACGTCCCCGGACACGGGAGCGACGGCGCCACATCGAGACCGCCGGCCGGGTGACGTGAGCGAGCGCAGCGATGTCCTGCATGGTCAGCGTCGCCGCCTGGGCCACCGCGCTCTCCTCTCACCTCGCTCCTGTGCCCGTCACTGTAGTGAGCACAAGCAGCGCATGCCGCTCGTTTCGCTGTTAAGCCTGCTTAACAGCGTCCTCGCTTCAGCCATGCGCCGCCGCGGGGTCAGGCTTCCTTCACCGACGCAGACGGCGTTGCGAGTCACCGGAAGACCGGTGTCGACGAAGGAGTCCCCATGACCACACCACCTCCCGAACCCGGGAAGGAGAGCGCCCCCGACGCGCCCATGAGCTGGTATCAGCACCCTCGACCGCTCTTCCCGCCGCCACCAGCGCCGCCGCGCAGGTCCCGACGTCGGCGGACCGTCCTTGTTGCGGCCGTCGCCGGCGGCGTACTCATCCTCGCGGGAGCCGGGTGGGGCGTCACCACCGCCGTCCGGCACCAGCACCGCGAGCAGGCCGCCGCCGACGCCGAGGCCGCGCACAAGCGCGCCATCACCACCTGCCGCCGTCAGATCGGCGACTTCGTCGCGGACCTCCGCGACATCGACGCCAAGCTCGACGTCGGCATGAACGAGGCCGACTACGGCGACGCGGTCCGCGAGGCCAGCGCCGAGGGGAACGACGTCGTCACCTCCGAGTTGAGCAGCGAGTGCGACTCGGCGTACGACCTCGCCGACCGGGCGCTGACCATCTATGCCGGCATCGAGTCCGACTGGAACGAGTGCCTCTACAGCGACTGGGACTGCGACGCCGACACCGACGTCGACTTCTCCGGCTGGGCCGACGCGAGCGACGACCTCGACGAGGCGTACGCCGCGATGCTCGCCGGCGGACTCGCCGACGAGCCCGGCGCGGGCTCGCAGAGCTGACCTCGCCCCCACGTCTTCGACACGACCGACCGACCGAACGAAGGAATCTCCCATGACCGACACCACCCAGCCCCGCAAGAAGCGCCGCGTCTTCCTCTGGTTCTTCCTCGCCGTCCAGGCGCTCTTCGTGATCTGGATCATCACCGGCGCCACCGGCGGCCACGACTACTCCGACTGCGGGTCGCTCACCCACCAGCAGTGCGCCGACGCCCAGGACGTCGGCACCGGGATCGGCGTCGTGCTGATCGTGGTCTTCTGGTGCGTCGTCGACTTCCTGCTGGCGGTCATCTACGGCATCTACCGGCTCGCGAAGCGGACCTGACCAGGCTGCGTTGCCGAGCTGGTGATGAGCTCGGGGCGTGGGCACCGGACGCCCACCGCCCCACGGAGGCTCGTGGGGACGCCTCCGAACGGCGACGGCCGGCGACGGGTTCACCGTCGCCGGCCGTCGTACGTCGGGCCGGGTCAGCCGAGATACTTCTCCCACGGCCCGGTGATGGCGAAGGTGTAGCCGGGCGTCTGCATGTTGACGAAGAGCACCTTGCCGTCGGCGGAGAACGTCGGGCCGGTGAACTCGGAGTCGTTGAGCTGGTTGCGGGCGATCGCCTGGGTCGGCCCGTACGGCGTGGCGGCGAGCACGTGCGAGGCACCCTTGCCGTCCTCGGCGAGGACGAGCGAGCCCCACGGGGTGACGGTCACGTTGTCGGGACCGTCGAAGACGAGATCGTCATACCTCGCGGCGGCGCCGGTCTCGGCGCTCTCCTGGTGCGGGAAGTAGGCGACCAGCCGGATCGTCTCGTCGGCGTAGTCGTAGAACCAGACCATCCCGTCGTGCGGCACCGCGTCCGCCGGGAGGTCGGACTCCGCGAAGGCGAAGGAGTTGACGACGTACACGCCCTTGTCGGTCCCCCAGACGCCCTCGAACTTCTTCCCGCGGGTGACCTCGCCGTCGGCGAACTGCTTGCGGGTGGAGGTCGTGGTGGCGAGGCGGTCGGGGACGGCCTTCCACCGCACCGGGAACGGCCGGCCGAGCTGCGCGGAGGTGAGGTAGGCGACGTCGGGCAGCACCGAGCCGTCGGGCATGAGGATCTGCATCGCCGCGAGGGTGCCGTCGTCATCACCCAGGCGGCTGGCGAGGCCCGGCCCCATCGTGAACCCGCGCGGCGCGGTCCAGCGATAGAAGAGGCCGTTCGGGCCGGAGGCGTCCTCGGAGAGGAAGACGTGCTGCTGGCGGTGGTCGATCGCGAGTGCCTCGTGCGCGAACCGGCCGAGCGCCTTGATCGGCTTCGGTAGCTTCCGGCCGTCGTGGAAGACCTCGAAGACGTAGCCGTGGTCCTTCTCGTAGGTGCCGCTCCTGCCGTTGCCGCTCCACGCCTTGCCGGCCTTGTCCTCGGTCTCCTCGCAGGTGAGCCACGTGCCCCACGGCGTCGGGCCACCGGCGCAGTTGGTCGACGTACCGGAGATGCCGACGAACTCGCCGAGGTTGCGGCCCTGCGCGTCGGTGGTGATGACCGTGCAGCCGCCGGCGTCGAGGGCGCCGGGGTCATAGACGGTGCCGTGCACGTGCGGCACGCCGAGCGCGGAGCCGGCGCCCAGCTCGTGGTTCTGGATCAGCTTGTAGCGTCCGCGGCCGTCGCTGAAGACCGCCGTGCCGTCGTGGTTGGACGGCGTCTTGGGACCCTCCTTCAGCGTCGTCTCACCGGCGCTGGTGACGATGGCGTAGCGGAAGCCGGCCGGCAGGGCGAGAAGGCCCTTCGGGTCGTCGACCAGGGGCGGGAACATCGGGTTGGACGACGTGTTCGGCCGTGCGGCCGCGCCGGGACGGAACCGGCCGGCGGGGCTGGCCTCGGCCAGCGAGGGTACGGCGCCGGCGACGGCGAGACCGACACCGGCGGCACCGCCGGCGATGAGCGATCGACGAGTGGCAGTCATGAGGGATGGGCTCCTGGGAGTCGGGGGATCTCGGGAGCGCCAGCCAATCGGTGCCGGCCGAACACCGGGTACCCGCGCACGTGACGGCTCGCCGACCCGCGGAGGAAGGGACGTTGACCCGTAGTTCGGCTATGAATGCAGCGTTGATGGTCACGTCCGCGCGCGCACCGCCTCGAGCGCGCCCGAGCCGATAAAGTGGCCTGGCGCACGTCTCGCCCCGAAGAGGAGCCGATGATCCGACCCTGGCGCCGCAGTCACCTGGGCACGGAAGCGGACCGGGTGACCTTCCGGACGCTCCACACGGCCTCGCTCATGACCGGCGCGCTGCGCAACGGGCTGAGCCTGGCGTCCGCCGAGCAGTCGGTGAGACACCTGCGCTCGCTGGTCGCGGCCCCGGCGGTGGCGCTCACCGACCCCGAGTCGCTGCTCGCGTGGGACGGCGGCGAGGCCCAGCACCAGCGCGACGTACCCGACCTGGCCAAGCGCGGCGTCGCGGAGGGGACGACGACGGTGGTCGACCACGACGACTTCAGCTGCAGCGACCCGCGCTGCGGCATCCGGCAGGCGGTCGTGTCCCCGCTGACGATCGAGGACCGGGTGGTCGGGACCCTCCTCGTGCTGACGCCGGGCGCCTCAGCGGTGCTGGTCCGGGCGACGACGGAGCTCGCCCGCTGGGTGTCGGGTCAGCTCGAGCTGAGCGAGCTCGAGAGCTCCCGCTCCCGGCTCATGGAGGCGGAGGTCCGCGCGCTGCGCGCCCAGATCAGCCCACACTTCATCTACAACAGCCTGACCGCGATCGCCAGCTTCGTGCGCACCGACCCCACCCGCGCCCGCGAGCTGCTGCTCGACTTCGCCGACTTCACCCGCTACTCCTTCCGCCGGCTCGGGGACTACACCACCCTCGAGGAGGAGCTCCGCTCGATCCAGCGCTACCTCGTGCTCGAGCAGGCCCGGTTCGGCGACCGGCTGGGCGTCACCCTGCGGATCGCGCCCGAGGTGCTCCCCGTGACGATCCCGGTGCTCAGCCTCCAGCCGCTGGTGGAGAACGCCGTCCGCCACGGACTCTCCGCCAAGTCCGAGGGCGGCACCGTCACGATCGTCGCGCGCGACCTCGACCGGGATGCGCTCATCACGATCGAGGACGACGGCGTCGGCGAGTCCCCGGAGCGGATCCGGCGCGCCCTCGCCGGGGACACCTCGATGGACTCGGTCGGACTCGCCAACGTCGATGAGCGGCTCCGCTCGACGTTCGGGGACGACTACGGTCTCGTCGTGGACACCGCGCCCGGGGCCGGCACGAAGGTGACGGTCCGGGTGCCGAAGTATGCCGCGGGGGTGCGACCATGACGAGCCAGACCGGCCAGCCGGCGACCGGCGGCCAGCCGACCAGCCAGCCGATCCCGGCCTCCGCCGGCGCCCCGCCGCGCCGGACCGGCCACGAGCCGCTGCGCCTCCTCGTCGTCGACGACGAGCGTCCCGCGCTCGACGAGCTCGCGTTCCTGCTGCGCAGCGACGGCCGAGTCGGCGAGATCCTCACCTCCGACTCCTCCACGGAGGCGCTCCGGATCCTGCGCGAGGTCGACGTGGACGCCGTCTTCCTCGACATCGCGATGCCCGGGCTGACCGGCCTCGACCTCGCCGCCGTCCTCGCCCGGTTCGCCCGCGCACCCGCGATCGTCTTCGTCACCGCCCACGCGGAGCACGCCGTCGACGCGTTCGACCTCAACGCCGTGGACTACCTCCTCAAGCCGGTCCGCGAGGAGCGGCTGCGCGAGGCGGTCCGCCGGATCAGCGAGACCGGCGCGGAGCAGCGCCCGGCCGGGGACGACACCATCGCCGTCGAGCTCGGCGGCGTGACGCGCCTCGTCGCCCGCTCCGAGGTTCAGTACGTCGAGGCGCAGGGCGACTACTCCCGACTGCACACCGCGCAGGGCAGCCATCTCGTGCGGCTGCCGATCAGCTCCCTGGAGGACCGCTGGCGCGACGCCGGCTTCCTGCGCATCCACCGCTCACTCCTCGTCGCGCTCCCCCACGTCGAGGAGATCCGCGAGGACGACGGCCGGGTCGCGGTGGTCGTCGCCGGCCGCGAGCTGCAGGTGAGCCGACGGCACACCCCCGCGCTGCGCGAGCAGCTGCGGCGCACCCGGCGGGCCGAGCCGTGAGCACCACCCGCCCACCGGCGGATCATCCCGGCGAGCTCCCGGGCCAGGCGCCGCCGGCCGGCCAGGCGCCACCGGTCCGGGTGCGGGTCACCGCGCCCGCGACAGCCCGCAGCCGGCGTACGACCGTCGTCTCGGAGATCGACGCGCAGACCGAGGTGGGCGCCGTCTACATGCGGTCGCTCATGCGCAGCCAGCTGCGGCTCGCGCTCGGCATCACGACACTGCTCGTGCTCACCATCGGGCTGCTGCCGGTCCTGCTCGCGACGATCCCGTGGCTGCGCCGGGTCGAGGTCTGGGGCGTGCCCGTGGTCTGGATCCTGCTCGGCGCCGGCTGCTACCCCGTGCTGATCGCGCTCGCCGTCGCCTACGTCCGCCGCGCGGAGCGCAACGAGCGCAACTTCCACGACCTCGTCGGGCCGCGATGAGGCCGGGCCGATGAGCGCCGGGGCCGCGCTCGCGGTGACCGCGGTGTGCCTGGTCGCGATGCTGACGCTCGCGGTCGGGGCGTTCGGGCTGCGGTTCTCGCGCACGACGAGCGACTTCTACGTCGCCAGCCGAACCGTGCGACCGGCGACCAACGCGGCGGCGATCAGTGGCGAGTACCTCTCCGCCGCCTCCTTCCTCGGCGTCGCAGGGCTCGTGGCGACCCGCGGCCCCGACATGCTGTGGTACCCGGTCGGCTACACCGCCGGCTATCTCCTGCTGCTCCTCTTCGTGGCCGCGCCGCTGCGTCGTTCGCGCGCCTACACGTTGCCCGACTTCGCCGAGTTCCGGCTCGAGTCGCAGGCCGCGCGCGGAGTCGCCAGCGGGCTCGTCGTCCTGATCTGCGTGCTCTACCTGCTGCCGCAGTTCCGTGGCGCCGGCCTCACGCTGCGCACGCTCACCGGCGCCCCGGACTGGCTCGGCTCGGGCATGGTCGCGGTCCTCGTGCTGCTCGGCGTCGCCGCCGGCGGGATGCGCAGCATCACGCTCGTGCAGGCCGTGCAGTACTGGATCAAGCTGGCCTGCCTCCTCATGCCGCTCGCCTTCCTGCTCGTGCACCTGCACGGCGGCGCCGCCGGCGCCCACGCCCGCCTCGCCCGCAGCGACTGGCTGGAGCCCATGCAGGGCCCGTACAGCCTCTACCTCACCTACTCGCTGATGCTCGCGACGTTCCTCGGCACCATGGGGCTGCCCCACGTGGCCGTGCGCTTCTACACCAACCGCGACGGCCACGCCGCCCGGCGTACGACGGTGTCGGTCCTCATGCTGCTGAGCCTCTTCTACCTCCTCCCGCCGGTGTACGGCGCCCTCGGCCACCGCCACCTGCCCGGACTCTCGGCGAGCGACAGCACCGACACCACCGACCTGGTGGTCCTCGACCTCCCCCACCGCCTGCTCGGTGGCATGACCGCCGACCTCCTCACGGCCGTCCTCGGCGCGGGCGCGTTCGCGGCGTTCCTCTCGACGTCCTCCGGGCTCGTCCTCTCGATCGCCGGCGTGCTCGGCCAGGACATCCTCGGGCGGCGCTTCCCGCCCGTGACCGCCTTCCGGCTGGCCGCGGTCGCCGCCGCGCTCGGCACACTGGTGCTCACCCTGCTCACCACCGGTCTGGCCGTGGCGCACGCCGTCGAGCTCGCGTTCGCGGTCGCGGCCTCGACGTTCTGCCCGCTGCTCCTGCTCGGCATCTGGTGGCGGGGCCTCACCGCCGTCGGCGCGGTGTGCGGCATGGTCGTGGGCGGCGGTCTCTCCACCGCGGCCGTGCTCGCGGTCATGGCCGGGGCCGACGGAGACGGGCTGGCCGGCGCGGTGCTCGCCCAGCCCGCGATGGTGACCGTGCCGCTCGCCTTCGTGGCCATGGTGGGCGTCTCGCTCGCCACCCGCGGGCACCGGCCGCCGCGGCTGGCCCGCACCATGGTCAGGCTGCACGCCCCCGAGGCCGTGCAGGTCGACCGGAGCGGCTTCCGCGCCCGGGGCGCGCTGGACCAGACCTGAGCGACGGCGGATCATCCGCTGCGCGACGTGACGCGCGTCACGCGTTCGTCGCAGTAGAACGACCGCTCGTCGCATGTGACGTAGCACACATCGCACGGCGTACGCCGCCCGGCGACGGCGCCGCCGCCGGCTCTGGTGGGGCTGATGTGACGTCCGTAGCGTCGTGATGCCCCGGACCACCGGAGCCATGTCGTCCTGCGTTGAGAAGGAGCAAACATGACCACCCATGAGACAGCGCCCCGCGAGGCGCCCATGTCCCGGCCCCTTCCCGGGGCGCACATCGCCGATCCGGCCCCGCTCGGCCTCGCGGCCTTCGCGCTGACCACCTTCGTCCTCAGCACCGTCAACGCGGACTTCGTCCCGCAGAGCCTCGTCGGCGGCGCCCTCGGCCTCGCTCTCGCCTACGGCGGCATCGGCCAGTTCGCCGCCGGACTGTGGGAGTTCGCCAAGGGCAACACCTTCGGCGCCACCGCGTTCTGCTCCTACGGCGGGTTCTGGGTGTCGTTCTGGTGGCTGGCCGAGAAGGACCTGGGCAACCTCGGTCCCGAGGGCTACAAGGTCGTCGGGGTCTATCTCCTCGGCTGGACCATCTTCACGGCCTACATGACGGTCGCCGCAACCCGGGTCTCGGGCGCCGTCCTGTCGGTCTTCGTCCTCCTGACGATCACCTTCCTGGTCCTGGCCATCGGCTGGTTCGACAAGGAGTCGTCGAACTGGATCAAGGTCGGCGGCTATCTCGGCATCCTGACCGCACTGGCGGCCTGGTACACGTCGTTCGCCGGCGTCACCGCGTTCACGTTCAAGCGCCAGGTGCTGCCGGTCGGACCGCGCGCCTGAGCCGCCTCAACCGCTGCCCAACCCCGCCTGCGCCACACTGGGCCCGACGGCCCTAGTGTGGCGTAGGCCACGGTATCCACCGTCAACCTGCATCGAGACTGCACGGGAAGTGATCGCACGTGAGTACTGACCCATCCTCTGGGACCCTCTCGAACCTGCTCCACGAGAACCGTAGGTTCGAGCCCCCGGCCGAGCTGGCCGCGCATGCCAACGTGACGGCCGAGGCCTACGCCGAGGCCGAGGCCGACCGCGACGCCTTCTGGGCCAAGGCCGCCGAGCGGCTCACCTGGTCCCAGAAGTGGGACCGCGTCCTCGACTGGGACAACCCGCCGTTCGCCAAGTGGTTCGTCGGCGGCCGGCTCAACGCGGCCTACAACTGCGTCGACCGGCACGTCGAGGCCGGCCACGGCGACCGGATCGCGATCCACTGGGTCGGCGAGCCGCTCGAGGACACCCGCGACCTGACCTACGCCGACCTCAAGGACGAGGTCAGCCGGGCCGCCAACGCGCTCACCGATCTCGGGGTCGAGACCGGTGACCGGGTCGCGATCTACATGCCGATGATCCCCGAGGCGGTCATCGCGATGCTCGCCTGCGCCCGCATCGGCGCGCCCCACACCGTCGTCTTCGGCGGCTTCTCCGCCGAGGCGCTGGCCTCCCGCATCGAGGACTGTGGCGCCATGGTGGTCATCACCTCCGACGGCGGCTACCGGCGCGGCGCACCCTCCTCGCTCAAGCCCGCGGTCGACGAGGCCCGCTCCATCGCGGCCAAGAACGGCCACCAGGTGGAGAAGGTGCTCGTCGTACGCCGGACCGGGCAGGAGGTCGACTGGGACGACGCCGTCGACGTGTGGTGGCACGACGTGGTGGCGTCGGCCTCGCCCGAGCACACCCCGGAGGCCTTCGACGCCGAGCATCCGCTCTTCGTGATGTACACCTCCGGCACGACGGGCAAGCCGAAGGGCATCCTGCACACCACCGGCGGCTACCTCGTCGGGACGTCCTACACGCACTGGGAGGTCTTCGACCTCAAGCCGGAGACCGACGTCTACTGGTGCTCGGCCGATATCGGCTGGATCACCGGCCACAGCTACATCGTCTACGGACCGCTGGCCAACGGCGCCACCCAGGTGCTCTACGAGGGCACCCCGGACTTCCCCGAGCGCGGCCGCTGGTGGGACGTCATCGAGCAGCACAAGGTGACGATCTTCTACACCGCCCCGACCGCGATCCGCTCCTTCATGAAGCAGGGCCGCGAGATCCCCGACGCCCGCGACCTGTCCTCGCTGCGTCTGCTCGGGTCGGTCGGTGAGCCGATCAACCCCGAGGCCTACGTGTGGTACCGCGAGGTCGTCGGCGGCGGCCGCACCCCGGTCGTCGACACCTGGTGGCAGACCGAGACCGGGATGATCATGATCAGTCCGCTGCCCGGCGTGACCGCCGGCAAGCCCGGCTCGGCGATGACGCCGCTGCCCGCGATCGGCGCCGAGGTCGTCAACGACGAGGGGGCGGCGGTGCCGAAGGGCTCCGGTGGCTATCTCGTCCTCACCCAGCCCTGGCCCGCGATGCTGCGCACCATCTGGGGCGACGACCAGCGCTACGTCGACACCTACTGGGCCCGGTTCAAGGATCAGGGCTACTACTTCGCCGGCGACGGGGCGAAGAAGGACGAGGACGGCGACCTGTGGGTCCTGGGCCGCGTCGACGACGTCATGAACGTCTCCGGACACCGCCTGTCCACGACCGAGATCGAGTCGGCCCTGGTCTCCCACCCCTACGTCGCCGAGGCAGCCGTGGTGGGTGCCACCGACGCCGACACCGGCCAGGCGGTCGTCGCCTACGTCATCCTGCGGGAGGACGCCGTCCAGGATCTCGGGGCGGACGGGGGCGAGGACATCGCGAAGGTCCTCTCCGACCACGTCCGCAAGGAGATCGGCCCGATCGCGAAGCCGCGCCAGATCATGATCGTCCCCGAGCTGCCCAAGACCCGCTCGGGCAAGATCATGCGCCGGCTGCTGCGCGACGTCGCCGAGCACCGCGCCGTCGGTGACACCACCACCCTGGCCGACAGCTCCATCATGGAGCTCATCTCGGCCGGCAAGGCGCAGTCCACCGAAGACTGAGAGGCGAGTCGGCGTCCATGGACGCCGACTCGATCCGCAGAGACCGCCGAGTCGGCGCACATGGTCACCTTGTGCGCCGACTCGGCGGTTGTTCGGGGCGCACTAGCGCGACTCGGCATCAGGCCGGTCGGTAGGGTTGCCTGTGGTGTGCCGGGAAGTCTGGTCGGCGAGATGTACGACGACCCTTGGAGGCTCCCGGTGATGACGACCCCCACCCGCTCGGCCCGCGGACGGCTGTTCTCGCGCGGCTCCTGGCCGGAGGCGGCCCGCATCGCCGAGGCGCTCCGGGCCGAGACGACCGGCGGCCTGCTGCTCATCGCCGGCGCCGTCGTCGCCGTCGTCTGGGCGAACACGCCGTGGAGCTCGGCCTACGACCACCTGCGCGACTGGCAGCTTGGGCCGGCCTCGCTCGACCTCCACCTCTCGCTGGCCGGCTGGGCCTCCGACGGCCTGCTCGCGATCTTCTTCTTCGTCGCCGGTCTGGAGCTGAAGCGGGAGTTCGTCGCCGGCGACCTGCGCGACCCGCGCCGGGCGGCGCTCCCCGTGGCGGCCGCCGTCGGAGGGATGGCGATGCCGGCCGTGCTCTACGCGCTCGTCAACACGCTGGCGGCCGACGGGGCACCGGGCGGCTGGGCCATCCCGACCGCCACCGACATCGCCTTCGCGGTGGCCATCCTGGCCGTCATCAGCACCCACCTGCCGACCGGGTTGCGGACCTTCCTCCTCACCCTCGCGGTCGTCGACGACCTCCTCGCGATCACCATCATCGCGCTCTTCTACACCGACCGGCTCCACCTGGGGTGGCTGCTGCTGGCCCTCGTGCCCATCGCCGTGTTCGGCACCCTCGTCCAGCGCCGCGTCTACTCTCCCTGGCTGCTCGTGCCGCTCGCGCTGGCCGCGTGGGCCCTCGTGCACGCGAGCGGTGTCCACGCGACGGTCGCCGGCGTCGTACTCGGGTTCACCGTGCCCGTCCTGCGGCGCGACGGCGGCCCCGGCCGCGGGCTCGCTGAGCACCTCGAGCATCTCGTCCGACCGCTGTCGGCCGGCGTCGCGGTGCCGGTCTTCGCGTTCTTCGCCGCCGGGGTGACGCTCGGCGGCTGGCACGGCATCGGCCGGGCGCTGCAGGACCCCGTCACGATCGGTGTCGTCCTCGGGCTCGTCGTCGGCAAGACGAGCGGGATCGCCGGATCGACCTGGCTGCTGGCCACGTTCACGCGCGCGGACCTCGACGACGAGCTCTCCTGGTGGGACGTCCTCGGCATGGCGATGCTCGCCGGCGTCGGCTTCACCGTCTCCCTGTTGATCGGCGAGCTCGCCTTCGGCACCGGGTCGGCGCGGGATGCGCACGTCAAGGTCGGGGTACTGCTCGGGTCGGTGCTCGCCGCCACCGTGGCCGCCATCGTGCTCCGCGCCCGCAACCGGGTCTACCGCCGGATCGAGGCGCTGGAGACCCTCGATGTCGACCGGGACGGGGTTCCGGACGTCTTCGAGAACGACTGGGATCGGTAAGGTCTGCACCGGACCCCCCACATGACCGACGTACCCGACGACGAAGGACGCCCATGGCCACCGAACCCGTGAAGGCCCCGCAGGACACCGATCCGACCATCGGTCGCCTCGTCGCCGACGCGAGCCGGGACATCTCCACCCTGATCTCGAAGGAGATCCAGCTCGCCAAGCGCGAGCTGAAGGTCAGCGTCACCAACGGCGGCATCGGCGCGGCGCTCTTCGCCGCCGCCGGCTTCCTGCTGGTCCTGGCCGTCATCATGCTGTCCGTCTCGATCGCCTACTTCATCCACTGGGCCGGCCTCGAGCTGTGGTGGTGCTTCCTGATCGTCTTCGGCCTCTACGTCGTCCTCGCGGGCCTGCTCGCCTTCGTCGGCATCAAGAAGGTCAAGAAGGTCAAGGCCCCCGAGCGCGCGATCGCCCAGGGTCGCGAGATCCCCAAGGCGCTCAAGGGCAAGGCCTGACCCACCCCGCAGCGGCCGTCAGGCGGCGCAGCCCTCGGTGGAGACGGCGGTGGTGCGGCCGACGGCGGTGTGCGCGATGTCGTCGACCTGGTCGGCGGTGAGGGCGTAGCCGGTGTCGGCGTCGGTGACGGAGGCGGCGAAGACGACGCCGGCGACCTCGCCGTCCGCGTCGACGATCGGACCGCCGGAGTTGCCGGGTCGGATGAGGCCGCGCAGGGAGTAGACCTCGCGGATGACCGTCCCGTCGCCATAGATGTCGGGCGACCGGAGCCGCTGGGACGAGCGGATGCGGCCCGACTGGACGTCGTAGGGGCCGTCCTCGGGGTAGCCGAGGATCGCGATCGCCTGGCGCGCCTTCGCGTGCGTGTCGAAGCGGAGCGGTGTCAGACCCTGGCTGTCGAAGGAGAGCACGGCGATGTCGGTGTCGGGGTCGTAGTAGACCACCGTCGCGCTGCGCTCGTCGTCGCCGACGATCACGCTGGGGTGGCTCACTCCAGCGACGACGTGGGCGTTGGTCATGAGGTAGTGGTCGGCGATGACGAACCCGCTGCCCTCGACGCCCCGCCCGCACGCGTTGGCGCCGCGGACCTTGACCACGCTCTGCCCGGCGCGTACGACGTCGGGGTCGGTCCGCAGGCCCGCCGGGCCCGGCGCGACCTGGACGATGCGCTCGGGCGCGAAGGGCTCAAGATAGCGCGGGAAGAAGCTCGCGCCCACGACGTTGTTGAACGCCGAGAGGGTGCTGCCCGCCCGGGCGGGCAGCACCTGGTTGACCTTCGCGAGCACGGTCGAGCCACGCACCACCTGCGTCAGCCCGGAGATGTTGGAGCCGGACACGGCGACACCGAGCGCCCACGCCACGATCAGCACCGCGGCGGCGCTCAGCACGGCGCCCCCGAGTGCGTCGAGCACCCGCGCCGGTTGCCAGGTGATCTTGTCGCGCACCCGGGCGCCGGCGTACTGCATCAGGGCCTGCCCCAGCGAGGCGGCCAGGATGACGATGAAGAGCGCCCCGAGCGAGACCCAGACCGACGGCGTCGCGTTGCCGAGCGCCTTCGGCGCGACCCACACACCGAGAAGACCGCCGAGCAGCAACCCGGCGGTGGCGAACGCCCCGGTGACGAAGCCCTGCCAGTAGCCCGAGAGCGCATAGGCGAGGACGAGGACGACCAGGATCCAGTCGAGGAGGTTGAGGCTCACTCCGGGTGGGCTCTCCTCTCTCGTCCCTGCAGCATGTAGTCGGGCAGCTCGGTCACAGGAGCGTCCGGCACCTCCTGAAGCCACCCGAGGTAACCGAAGAAGCGTGCCACGATGCCGCCGGTGAAGCCCCACAGGATGACGTCCTTGTCGGGTCCGATGAGGAATCCTGGCATCAGCCACGACGTCCGGGGCGATCTCACCCGGATCCGGTGGGCCGGGTCGAGGAGCTCGGCGATCGGCGCGCGGTAGACCGCGTGGACCTCCTCGAGCGACGCGACCGACACCGGGCTGGTGTCACGCCACCAGCCGAGGACGGGCGTGACCGCGAAGTTGCTGGCCGGGAGATGGAGCTGCGGCAGCTGGCCGATGACGGCGACGCCCGCCGGATCGAGACCGGTCTCCTCCTGCGCCTCGCGGAGCGCCGCCTGCACGGGCGTCTCGCCCGGGTCGAGCGACCCACCGGGGAAGGAGACCTGGCCGGGGTGGGAGCGCATCGTGTGGGACCGCTCGGTGAGCAGCAGATCGGGCCCGTCGGGCCCCTCGCCGAACAGCATGAGGACGGCGGACTCGCGCACGCTGCCGTCGTCCGGCGGAAGGAAGGCCGTGAGGTCCTCGCCCTGGATGGTCGCGGCCGCCGCCACGACCGGCCGCAGCCACGCGGGCAGGTCCTCGGGCGGCTCCGGCGCGCCCGGCCCGTCCGACGACGTCACAGCTGGATCCCGAACTGCTTCTCGACCATCGCGACGATCTGCGCCTCGTTCTTCTTGCCGCCCGCCTCGGCCGTCAGGCTGCCGTCCGCATGGAGGAAGAAGAAGGTCGGCACTCCGCGGACGCTCAGCTTGGTCCCCTGGAGGTCACCGAGAGGGTCGGCGACGATCGGGTAGGTGATCCCCCAGCCGATCGCCTTCCGGAGCGCGATGCCGGGATAGCCGTCGACGGCGTCGACACCCAGGACCGGAATGCGCCGGCCGTAGTCGCGGTAGAACTTCGCCAGCGCCGGTGACTCCTTCTGGCACTCGACACACGGCGAGTTCCAGAAGTTGAGGACCAGCGGGCCCTTGAGCGTCGAAAGGTCGACCGAGCGGCCACCGCCGAGGCAGCGCACGGTCTTCGCCGGCAGGCCGCCATCCTTGGTCTCGGGCGCGGGACAGGGCTCGATGTCGGACTTCGCCTTCATCGCGACCATGTCGGGCGTAGCGACGTCGATATCGGCCGACGGCGCCTTGACCACGTCCTTCGCACTGCAGCCGGAGAGCGCCAGGAGCGCGACCACGGCGGCGACGAGCACACGACGCATCAGTTGCGGCCCTCCGTCCGGACCAGCTTCGCCGCCACCTCGGGGTCCGTCGGACCGGTGCCGTACGACGGACACAACCGCGCCACCGGACAGGCTCCGCAGGCGGGCTTCTGCGCGTGGCACCTGCGTCGCCCGTGCCAGATCAGGTGGTGGCTGAGCATGGTCCAGTCCCGCTTGGGGAAGAGGGCGCCGACCTCGTGCTCGACCTTGACCGGATCGGTCTGCTCGGTCCAGCCGAAGCGGCGGGCGAGCCGGCCGAAGTGGGTGTCGACGGTGATCCCGGGCAGCCCGAAGGCGTTGCCGAGGACGACGTTGGCGGTCTTGCGCCCCACGCCCGGCAGCTTCACGAGCGCCTCGAGCTTCGCGGGCACCTCGCCGTCGTACTCCTCCACGAGGGCGGCGCTGAGCCGCAGCAGCGCGTCGGTCTTGGCGCGGAAGAAGCCGAGCGGCCCGACCAGCTTCTCCAGCACGTCGCGGTCGGCCGCGGCCATCGCCTTGGCGTCGGGATAGGCGGCGAAGATCGCCGGGCTGGCGAGGTTGACCCGCTTGTCGGTGGTCTGCGCGGAGAGCACCGTGACGACGAGGCACTCGAACGGGTTGGTGAAGTCGAGCTCCGCCTTGGCGTCGGGATAGGTCTCGCCCAGGATCCGGTCGATCCTGCGGGCACGGCGGACCAGACCGAGGCGGGTCTCGGCGGCAGTCACGCGATCAGGCACGCGCCTAGCGTACGTGCGGCCGCCGACAGGCCTCGGATCAGCGGCCCACGGCAGCGGCGCGCGGGTGCGAACGAGCCGGTCCGACACGGCCGTCGACCGCCCCTCAGGCATGATTCCGGCGTGCCGTATCGGGGTCGATGCGGCCTGTGAGAAATTCCACGGATAGGATTCACCTGACGTAACCCGCTCGGGTGCGGGGGGACCCAGGGAGGAATGAACGGCATGGACAACGACGTACTTCGTCAGGCGCCCCTCTTCAGCGCGCTCGACGACGAGTCGATGACGGCCCTGCACGCCTCGATGTCGGAGACCAAGCTCCGCCGCGGCGAGGTGCTCTTCCACGAGGGGGACTCCGGCGACAAGCTCTACGTCGTCATGGAGGGCAAGGTGAAGCTCGGCCGCACCTCGTCCGACGGGCGGGAGAACCTCCTGGCGATCATGGGCCCCGGCCAGATGTTCGGCGAGCTGTCGCTCTTCGACCCGGGCCCGCGCTCCGCGACCGTCACCGCGGTCACCGACGCGACGTTCGCCTCGCTCTCCCACGAAGACCTCCTCAAGTGGCTCGAGGGCCGCCCGGTCGTCGCCCGTGGACTGCTCGCCCAGCTCGCCGGCCGTCTGCGCAAGGCCAACGACGTCGTCGCCGACCTGGTCTTCTCCGACGTCCCCGGCCGCGTGGCCAAGGCGCTGCTCGACCTCGCCGACCGCTTCGGTCGCACGGCGGACGACGGCGTCCACGTCCACCACGACCTCACCCAGGAGGAGCTCGCCCAGCTCGTCGGCGCCTCCCGCGAAACGGTCAACAAGGCGCTCGCCGACTTCGCCTCGCGCGGCTGGCTCCGCCTCGAGCCGCGCTCCGTCGTCATCATGGATATCGAGCGCATGGCCCGCCGCGCTCGCTGAGCGCACCGAGAGCACGCACTGCGCGGCGTTGTCGTCCCTCGACGGCCCGCTTCGCTTGAATCGGGCCAGCCGCGTCTACCGCCGCTCGGCGAGATAGGCGAGCTGCGCGCGGACGCTGAGCTCGGCGGCGCCCCACAGGACGGGGTCGACGTCGGCGTACACGATCTCGACGACCCGCCGCGGCAGCTCGTCGGCGTCGGCGCCCGCCGGGACCTGCGGGAGGGCGGCCTCGACCTGCGCGAGCCGCTCGCGCCGGTGGGCGAGGTAGAAGTCGAGCGCGCCGAGCGCGTCCTCGATGACCGGGCCGTGCCCGGGCCAGACCGAGGTGATGCCGTGCTCGGAGGCGAGGGCGTGGAGCCGGTCGAGCGAGTCGAGGTAGGCACCGAGCTCGCCGTCGGGGTGGGCGACCACCGTCGTACCCCGGCCCAGGACGGTGTCGCCGGTGAGCACCGCGCCGTCGCCCGGCAGCCAGAAGGAGAGCGAGTCGCCGGTGTGGCCGGGCGTCCCGACGACCCGGATCTCGAGCCCGTCCACGTCGACGACGTCGCCGTCGGCGAGGCCCTCGGAGCCGAGCCGGTAGGCCGGGTCGAGCGCGCGTACGCCGGCCCCGACCCGCTCCGCGAACTCGCGGGCGGCCTCGGAGTGATCGGCGTGGTGGTGGGTGAGGAGGACGGCGCCGACCTCGCCGGCCGCCTCCTGGACCGCATCGAGGTGGGCCAGGATCGACGGACCGGGATCGACCACGACGGAGCGTCGGGCACCCGGCTCGCGGAGCACCCAGGTGTTGGTGCCGTCGAGCGTCATGATCCCCGCGTTGGGCGCGAGCAGGCAGCGGCCCCGGTCACCGAAGGCGCCGCCGGTCCAGCCTCGGTCGGTCCCGCTGCTGTCGCTCACTGCGCGGCCCGGGCCGCGAGCAGCGGGCCGAGCCGGTCGGGCGAGCTGAGCGTCCACTCGCCGTCGACCTGGGTCAGCGTCGGCATGAACATCTCGACCTCCCGGCCGGCGGCCGTGGCCAGGACGTCGGCCGGCGAGGCGTGCTGACCGATCTCGAGACAGGTGGCGTAGGTCGGCGGCAGCATCGTCAGCTCGCCGCGCTCGACGCGCGCACACGCCTCCAGGAGCGGCAGCCAGGTCACCGACGACGACTCGGACGAGACGTCCCGGGTCACCTGCCCGTCGGGGAGGACGGCGACGAAGAACCAGGTGCGGTAGCGGCGCGGCTCGAACTCCGGCGTCAGCCAGCCCGACCACACGCCGAGGAGGTCGGTGCGCAGGACGAGCCCGCGACGCTCCAGCAGCGCGGTCAGCGACACCTCGCGCGACTCGAGCGCCATCCGGTCCGCCTCCCAGTCGTCACCGCTGACGTCGGCGACGACCGAGTCGCCGCCCTCCTCCGCCGACGGTCCGGCCAGCAGGACCCCGGACTCCTCGAAGGTCTCGCGCACGGCGGCGCAGACCAGCGCGCGGGCACGCTCCTCGCTCACCCCGAGACGCGCGGCCCACTCTGCCGGCGACGGTCCCGCCCAGCCGACCTGGGCGTCGTAGTCACGCGGGTCGACACCGCCGCCGGGGAAGACCGCGGCGCCCGCTGCGAATGCCATCGAGCGCTGCCGCACGAGGAGGTAGACCTCCGGCTCCGGGCCCGGTGCTCCGGGGCGGACGAGGACGACGGTCGCGGCGTCGCGGGGCTCGGCCGGGGTGCGGTCGCCGGCGGCGTACTCCTGGGCGGTCTCGATCAGCTTCCGCGGCAGTGGCGGCCTCATCCGTCCTCGGCCCCGGCTCAGATCTCGACGACGATCTCGACCTCGACCGGCGCATCGAGCGGCAGCGCCGGCACGCCGACGGCCGAGCGAGCGTGGACGCCGGCGTCGCCGAACGCCTTCCCGAGCAGCTCGGAGGCGCCGTTGGCGACTCCGGGCTGGCCGGTGAAGTCCGGCGTCGAGGAGACGAAGGCGACGACCTTCACGACCCGCTTCACCAGGCTGAGGTCGCCGATCTCCGCCTTGACCGCGGCGATCGCGTTGAGGGCGCACTGCTGCGCACACTCGACGGCCTCCTCGGGGCTCACCTCGCCGCCGACCTTGCCCGTCGTGATGAGGGCACCGTCCCGCATCGGGAGCTGGCCCGAGGTGAAGACGTGGTTGCCGCTGCGCACGGCCGGCACATAGACGGCCACCGGCGGCACGACCTCCGGGACGGCCAGCCCGAGCGCGGCGAGGTTCTCCTCCGGGGTCGGCACCGCGGTCACTCCGCGACCGGGCGCTTGAAGTAGGCCACGAGGTTGCCGGACCCGTTGTCGGTGATCGTCACCAGCTCCCAGCCGTCGACGCCGAAGTTGTTGAGGATCTGCGTGGCGGCGTGGTTGAGGACGGGCGCCACCTGGTACTCCCACTTGGTCATGCCCGCACCCTACTGCGCGGCGGGTCCCTCCCGCCTTGGCCGTACGCTGACGCCCATGTCGGACCCGATCTCGCCGCCGGACCATTCCGCACAGGCCGGCTCCGGGCCCGACTCACGGCCCGCCGAGACCGAGCGACCCCGTCCGGTGCTCGTCGTCGTACTCCTGCCCTTCGTGGTGGCGTACGACGGCGTGCGGGCCGCCGTCGCCGGCGTACGCCGCCTCGCCCGAAGGCTTTTCGGCAGGCTCGTGTCCTGGATGGCCGCGGCGCTGCGGACCGTCCTCAGTCTGCTCGACCGCGTCGTGGCATGGCCGTTGCGGATCCTCACGGCGGTCGCGTCCGTCGCACGCCGTCTGCTCGCTGCTTCTCTCCGGGGGCTCAGCCGGCTGGCGGCGCTGGCGCTGGCCGTTCTCGCCGCTCCGATCCAGGCCGTTCAGCGAATCCTGGCCGCGTTCTCCGCCGTGCTGCTGGCACCGCTTCGGGCTCTCGTCCGGTTCCTCAAGGCCGGCTGGGTGGCCTCGTGGCGGACGGCGGAGCGGCTGCTCCGGCGCTTCTGGCGCCGTGTGGTCGCGGTGGTCCGGATCGCCGTCTCCCCGCTGACCACGCTGTGGCGGTTGTTCACCGGGCTGGGTCGGCGGGTCCGCCATTGGTTCGGTCGGCACGTCGGGCACCCGGCCAGGGCGGGACTCGCGCTGTTGCGCGACCGGGTCGGCCGGCCCTTCCGCGCCGCGCGCGGCGCGCTCGCCCGTGCCCGCGCCGGCGTACGCGCCCACCTTCGGGGTGTGCGCGACAGCCTCGGGCTGCGTCGCGGCTCGGGCGACTCCTGAGGTTCCGCGCGTCGTCAGTACCGCATGCGTCGGGGCGATTGTCGAGCGATGACTGTTCGGAGCCGCCGATCCACGCGGGAACCGGCCGAGGTCCACCTCGGAACCACTACGTCGGTGCGGCCAGGTCGGTGCGGCCAGGTCGGTGCGGCCGCGCCATCAGAGGCTCAGGGCCGCCGCTTCTGCGGATGGATCGCCTCGTGGCGGGCCAGCATCGCGACGTACTCCTCGATCCGGCGGGCCCGCGTCTCGGCCCCCTTGATCGCCGAGAGCCGGTGGTAGAGGGCGTAGCGGTTCTGCGAGGTGAGGACGTCATACATCGCCTGCGCCTCGGGCACCGCTGCGATCGCCGCCATCAGATCGCCGGGCGTCTCCGCGTTGGCCGGCCCGGAGTACGCCGCCTCCCACCGCCCGTCGGCGCGGGCCGCCTCCACGGCGGCCCGCCCGGCAGGGGCCATCCGGCCCTCCTGCTCGAGCCGCGCCACATGCGCGACGTTGGCCGCCGACCACCGGCTGCGAGGCCCGCGCGGGGTCCAGCGCTGGAAGGTCGACTCCTCGTCGCGCCGGCGGACCTGCCCGTCGATCCACCCGAAGCAGAGCGCCTCGTCGAGGGCGTCGGCGTAGGTGAGCGCGGTGACGGTCCCGCCCTTCTTCGTGAGCACGAGCCAGACCGCCGGCACAGTCGCATGGTGCGCCTCGAGCCAGGCCCGCCACGCCGCGCCGTCGGCGACGAGCAGCTCCTCGCCCGCGAGCACCATCAGAGCACCATCACTCCCCCACGAACGCGCAGAACTCGTTGCCGTCCGGGTCGGCCAGGACGGTCCAGGCGATCTCGTCGTCGCGCTCGCGCACGACGCTCGCCCCCGCGGCCACGAGAGCCGCCAGATCGGGGGTGTCGACGTCCCAGTGGATGCGATTCTTCACGATCTTCGGCTCCGGCACGGGCGCGAAGACGATCCCCTCGAACGGCATTCCGGGGACGTCCTCGACCCACCACCACGGCACGCCGTCCTCGTGACCGAGCTTCCCACCGAGCACGCGGGCCCACCAGGTCGCGATCGGCTCCGGGTCGGCGCAGTCGACGTTCAGCTCATAGAGCCGGTAGTCCGGCACCTGCTCCCGCTCGAAGACACAGAGCTCACCGCCCTCCGGGTCGCGGAGCACCTTCCAGCGGAAGCTCTCCAGGTCGTACGGCGACGCGCCCAGGTCGAGGACATCCTCGACCGACGCGGCGTGGACGTCGAGGTGGGCGCGCTGCTTGGTCGACACCGGCTCCGGCACCTGGTTGATCCACACGGTGTGCTGCGGCGTCGGGCCGACCAGGAGAGTCATCCCGTCCGGGCGCTCCTCGACCCGCAGCCCCAGGACCGCACCCCAGAACGCCGCCAGCTGCCCGGCGTCGACGGCGTCGATGCAGAGGTCCTTGAAGGTCGCGAGCGGACTCCGGGTAGCCATGATTCGACCGTAGCCCCGCCCGCCGACACTCCGCACTAGAGTCGCCCCCATGACCTCGGACTGGCCGCGCGTACAGCTGCATGTGGTCACCGGCAAGGGCGGCACCGGGAAGTCGACGGTGGCGGCGGCCCTCGCCCTCGGTCTCGCCTCGCACGGCAACAACGTCCTGCTCTGCGAGGTGGAGGGCCGCCAGGGCGTGGCGCGGATGTTCGACGTGGACCCGCTCCCCTACGCCGAGACCCGGATCGCGACCGGCCTGCGCTGGTCGGAGGACGGCGGCCACCACCCGCCCGGGAGCGTCTACGCCCTCCACATCGACGCCGAGCAGGCGCTGTTGGAGTACCTCCGGATGTATTACAAGCTCGGCCCCGCCGGCCGTGCGCTCGACCGGTTCGGCGTGGTCGAGTTCGCGACCACGGTCGCGCCCGGCGTCCGCGACGTCCTGCTGACGGGCAAGGTCTTCGAGGCGGTCCAGCGCAACAGCAGGAACCGCGGCGCGCGCCAGTACGACGCCGTCGTGCTCGACGCGCCCCCGACAGGCCGCATCACGAGCTTCCTCAACGTGTCCGAGTCGGTGGCCGGCCTGGCCAAGGTCGGCCCGATCAAGCATCAGGCGGACACGATGATGACGCTCTTCCGGTCGCCGCGGACCGCTGTCCACCTCGTCACGCTGCTCGAGGAGATGCCCGTCCAGGAGACCGCGGACGGCATCGCCGAGCTGCATGCCGCCCGGCTCCCCGTCGGTGGCGTCATCATCAACCAGGTCCGCCCGCGCGACCTGCCCGACGACGCCCTCGAAGCGGCCCGGACCGGCCGCCTCGACGCCGCGACCGTCGCCGACGACCTCAAGCGCGCCGGCATCGAGGGCGGCAACGGCTTCGTCGACACGCTCCTCGAGGAGGCCAAGGAGTACGCCGAGCGGCGCGCCCTCGAGGATCGGCAGCGCGAGGCGCTCGCGCACCTCGCTGTCCCCACCTACGAGCTGGAGCGCCTTGCCGCGGGCGTCGACATGGGCGGGCTGTACGAGCTCGCGGCGGATCTCAAGGAACAGGGACTGGCATGAGGGCGCATCCGAGAGTCGGCCCATTGGCGGCGAAGGCCTCCGGCGCGCCCGTGCTGGACGTGGACGCGCTGCTCGACGACCGGTCGACCCACATCATCGTCTGCTGCGGCTCCGGTGGGGTCGGCAAGACCACGACCAGCGCGGCGCTCGCCCTGCGTGCGGCCGAGCGAGGCCGCCGCGTCGTCGTCCTCACCATCGACCCGGCGCGCCGGCTCGCCCAGTCGATGGGCATCGAGGAGCTCGACAACACCCCGCGTCCCGTCCGTGGGGTGGCGACCGGCGCGGGCGCCGGCGGCTCGCTCGACGCGATGATGCTCGACATGAAGCGGACCTTCGACGAGGTCGTGGAGTCCCAGGCCAGCCCCGAGAAGGCACGCCAGATCCTGCAGAACCCCTTCTACATCGCACTGTCGAGCTCGTTCGCGGGCACGCAGGAATACATGGCGATGGAGAAGCTCGGCCAGCTCTACCGCGACGCGCGACGCCACGGGACCTACGACCTGATCGTCGTCGACACCCCGCCATCCCGCTCGGCGCTGGACTTCCTCGACGCCCCCGAGCGGCTCTCGAGCTTCCTCGACGGACGGTTCATCCGGCTGATGCTCGCGCCCGCGCGCGGCCCGGCGCGGCTGATGTCGGCTGGGTTCGGGCTCGTCACCAGCGCCCTCAGCAAGATCCTCGGCGGAGCGTTCCTCAAGGACCTGCAGACCTTCGTCGCCGCACTCGACACGGTCTTCGGCGGGTTCCGGCAGCGTGCCCAGCAGACCTACGCGCTGCTCCAGGCACGCGAGACGGCCTTCCTCGTCGTCGCCGCGCCCGAGCCGGACGCGATGCGGGAGGCGGCCTACTTCGTCGAGCGGCTCAGCGGCGACCGGATGCCGTTGCGCGGACTCATCGTCAACCGCTCGACGCTCTCCGAGGACGAGTCGTTCTCGGCCGCCGCGGCGGAAGCGGCCGCCGAACGGCTCGACGACGACGGCGCCCTCACCGCCGGCATGCTGCGCCTCCACGCCGACCGGGCGCTCCTGGTCGAGCGGCAGGGCCAGTTGCGGGCGCGGTTCGCCGCCGCCCACCCCGAGGTGGCGACGGCAGTGGTCCCGGCGCTGCCGGGCGACGTGCACGACCTCGACGGGCTCCGGGAGATCGGCACGCTGCTCGCCGGGCACTGACCCGACGAGCACGTCAGCGCAAGGACGCGTACGCCGCCGGCGTACTCGCCCTTGCTCCGACCCGGCTCAGGCCTGGGCCGTCTCCTTGGTCATGGCCGTCTCCAGGACGGTGCGCCACGACGAGCTCGGCCGGCGCTTGAGCAGGGCGCGACGCTCCCGCTCCGTCATGCCTCCCCAGACGCCCCACTCGATCTGGTTGTCGAGGGCCTCGGCGAGGCACTCGGTGCGGACCGGGCAGCCGGTGCACACCTGCTTGGCCTTGTTCTGCTCCGCACCACGGACGAAAAGCTTGTCAGGCTCCTGGGTGCGGCAGGCAGCCTTGGGTGTCCAGTCTTCAACCCACATTGTGTGTGTCCCCACTCGTGCGCCAGGCGTCCCGCCCGTCCCCACGACGACGGGTCCACCTGCGGTAGCAAAGTTAAGGACTCCAGGCCGGGCCACGACAGACCCTTACGACCCAAGTTGAATAGTCCGAAATGACTAGTCCGCGACGGCCGCCGACCGCCGGGGCTCCGGGTGACCGGATCGCGCGAACGAGCCTTACCACACCGGTCCCGGTACTCTGGCGTGCATGTCAGAGCCGGTTGTCCCTGCCTCGAAGGTGCTCAAGCACCTCGCCGTGATGTGCGCTGTCGCCGCCGTGCTCGGCGTCGTCGTCGCGGGTCTCGCGATCCCGTTCGCCGGCCTGCTCGGCATGGGCGCCAAGGACGCGGCGAAGACGATGAACAAGCTGCCCGCCGACTTCGAGGTCGGCAACCTGGCCCAGACGACGAAGATCCTGGACGCCAAGGGCGACGTGATCACGACGCTCTACGACCAGAACCGCGTCTACCGTCCGCTGAGCCAGATCTCGCGGAAGATGACGAGCGCGATCGTCTCGATCGAGGACTACCGGTTCTACCAGCACGGCGCGTTGGACGTGAAGGGCACGATGCGTGCCTTCGTCACCAACGAGGCCAACAACGGCACCGTCCAGGGCGGCTCCTCGATCACCCAGCAGCTGGTGAAGATGACGCTGCTCTACAACGCCAAGACCAAGGCGCAGCAGGAGGCGGCGACCGACGACAGCTACGCCCGCAAGCTCCGTGAGCTGCGGTACGCCGTGGCCCTGGAGCAGGCGCACACCAAGGACTGGATCCTCGAGCACTACCTCAACGCGGCCTACTTCGGGGACGGCGCCTACGGCATCCAGTCGGCCGCGAAGCACTACTTCGGCGTCAACGCCGACCAGCTCAACTGGAAGCAGTCGGCGACCCTCGCGGGCCTGGTGAAGAACCCGACCGGCTATGACCCGACGAACTACCCCGACGCGGCGATCACCCGACGCAACGTCGTGCTCGACCGGATGGCCCAGCTCCACGTCATCCCCCAGGCCCAGGCGGAGAAGCTGAAGAAGCAGAAGCTCGGCCTCCACGTGACGTCCAGCCGCAACGGCTGCGTGAACTCCAGCGCCCCGTGGTTCTGCGACTACACGGTCAACTACCTGCTCCAGGACAAGGCGCTGGGCGACACGGTCGAGGCCCGCAAGAAGCTGCTCTACTCCGGCGGCCTCACCATCCAGACGACGATGAAGCCGGCCTTCCAGAAGGCCGCCTCGACGTCGGTGAAGAACCACGTGTGGGCGACCGACCAGGCGATCGGCGGCCTCGCCGAGGTCGAGCCGGGCACCGGCAACGTCCTCGCGCTCGCCCAGTCGCGGCCGATGGGCGCGAACGCCAAGAAGGGCGAGACCTACATCGACTACACGATCCCGAAGGAGATCGGCAACGCGCCGGGCTTCCAGGCCGGGTCGACCTTCAAGGCGTTCGTCCTCGCCACCGCGATCACCCAGGGCATCCCGCTGACGACGACGTTCGACGCCAAGCCCCACATGGTCTTCCCGCAGAGCTCCTTCGCCAACTGTCCCGGGGCTGGGAACTTCGTCGGCACCTGGCCGGTGGGGAACTCCACATCGAGCGGGGTCATGAACGTCTACCGCGGCACCCGCGAGTCGGTGAACACGTTCTACGCCCAGCTCGAGCAGAAGACCGGGGTCTGCGCGCCGTTCAATCTGGCCAAGTCGATGGGCCTCTACCTCACCAACCCGACCGGTGACGCCCACGGCAACGGCGCGGAGCGAGTCCCGTCCTTCACCCTCGGCGTCGTCAACGTGAGCCCGCTCGAGATGGCCGGTGCCTACGCCACCTTCGGCGCCCGCGGGAAGTTCTGCGAGCCCCACCCGGTCAGCAAGATCCTGGACTCGGCCGGCCACGTCGTCCGCACCTACGCCAAGAAGTGCAGCCAGGTCATGCCCCAGGCCACTGCCGACGCGGTGAACGACGTCCTGCGCGGCGTCCAGGAGCCGGGCGGTTTCGGCTATGACCTCGGCCACACCAACCTGACCGACACCAAGACCGGCCAGGTCATCCCCTCGGCCGGCAAGACCGGCACGACCCAGGACGGCAAGTCGGTCTGGTTCATGGGCTACACCCCGCAGGTCGCGACGGCCGCGATGATCGCGGGGGCCAACGAGGCCGGTACGCCGATCGGTCTCGGCGGCGTCGAGGTCGCCGGCGCCTACCACTCGCCCTCCGGCTCCGGCTTCGCCGGACCCATGTGGGCCGACGCGATGCATCCGGTCGAGGACTACCTCAAGGCGATCAACTTCACGAAGCCCGACCCGCACGACATCAAGGGGCTGCTGATCGACATCCCGTCGGTCGGCTGCGAGTCGGTGTCGGCGGCGACGGCCAAACTCGAGCAGGCGGGGTTCAAGGTCAGCCGGGGCGGCACGGACTGGTCGAGCTGCCCGGTCGGCACGGTCGACTACACCTCACCGTCGGGCCAGGCCGGCAGCGGGAGCACGATCGCCCTCGTCACCTCAAAGGGGCCGGCGCCGACGAAGCCGTCGAAGCCCAAGAAGAGCAAGGGCGGCAACAACAGCGGAAACGGCGGCAACGGCGGGAGCCACGACCACCTGCCCGGTGGTGGCCACGGCCCGCACCACTGACGTCCCACGGCGCACGGCGCTACCCAGACGCAACGGCGCCCGAACGGAAATCCGTTCGGGCGCCGTTGCGTTGTGGAAGCCGCCGGGCGTCAGCCGACGGCGCGTCCTCGAGCGCCCCGGCACAGCTCCGGAACAGCTCCGGAACAGCAGCCTGCCTCAGGCGCCGAGCTGGCGGCGTACCTCCGCAGCGACGGCCGCCCCGTCGGCGCGGCCCTTGGTCTGGGGCGTGACGACGCCCATCACCTTGCCCATCGCCCGCATCCCCTCGCCGGCGGCACCGACCTGGGCGATCGCCGCCGTGACGAGCTCGGTGATCTCGCCCTCGGAGAGCTGGGCGGGAAGGTAGTCGGCGATGACCGCCGCCTCGGCGGACTCCTTCGCGGCCATCTCATCGCGGCCGCCCTCGCGGAACGCGGCCGCCGCCTCGCGGCGCTTCTTGGCCTCGGTCGACAGCACGCCGATGATGTCGTCGTCGCTCAGCTCCTTCGCCGTCTTGCCGGCGACCTCCGCGTTCGTGATCGCGGTGAGGATCATCCGCAGGGTCGAGGAGCGCACCTCGTCCCGCGCCTTCATGGCGGTGGTCAGGTCGGCGCGCAGACGGTCCTTCAATGAGCTCATGTGACCCATTGTGGCAGCCTTGCCGCATGCCGCTCCGCCCCTTTGCCGCCCCCACGCTGGCTCTCGGCACCACGGTGGGCGGTGGCCTCCTCGCCGGCACCGCGCTGACGGCGTACGCCGCCTGGGAGGCGCGGCAATACACGCTGCGCCGGGTCACGCTGCCGGTGCTCCCCGCGGGCGCTCCGGAGCTCCGCCTCCTCCACCTCTCCGACCTGCACATGGTGCCGTCCCAGCGTCGCAAGGTCCGCTGGCTCACCGACCTCGCCCACCTCCACCCCGACCTCGTCGTCGACACCGGCGACAACCTCGCCCATCGCGCGGCCGTTCCGACGGTCCTGGGCGCCCTCGGTGGGCTGCTGCGGATCCCGGGCGTGTTCGTGCACGGTTCCAACGACTACTTCGAGCCGCGGCTGCGGAACCCCTTCCGCTACCTCCTCCCCGACGACGGCCGCCGGCGCACCGACGTGCCGCAGCTCCCCTGGCGTGACCTGACCGCCGGCTTCACCAGCGCCGGCTGGCTCGACCTCACCAACACCCGGGCCTCGCTCGAGGTGAAGGGTGTCCGGATCGCCTTCGCGGGCGTCGACGACCCCCACCTCGAATACGACCGGCTCGAGAGCGTCGCCGGCCCCGCGGACCCGACCGCCGACGTACGCCTGGGGATCGCGCACGCGCCGTACCTGCGGGTGCTCGACCAGTTCACCGCCGACGGGTACGACGCGATCCTGGCCGGCCACACCCACGGCGGCCAGGTCTGTCTGCCGGGCGGACGTGCGCTCACGACGAACTGCGACCTCGACCCTGCCCGCGCCCGCGGGCTGCACCATCATCGCGCCGGCGGGCGAGAGTCATGGCTCCACGTCTCGGCCGGGCTGGGCACGTCGCCCTACACCCGCGTGCGGATCGCGTGCCGCCCCGAGGCCACGCTGCTGACGCTCGTGCCGGCGGAGTCGTCCCGGCGCTGATCCGGCGATGCCGATCGGCGATTACGGGTCCCAGGCTCCGCTGGGCTATGCTCACGTGCCGTTGGCCCCCGCTGTGCGGAGGCGAGACGATCGGGCTGTGGCGCAGTTTGGTAGCGCGCTTCGTTCGGGACGAAGAGGCCGCAGGTTCAAATCCTGTCAGCCCGACCACAAAGATTCAGGCGTGGAGACCGCGGTCTCCACGCCTGAATTGTTCGGTGTCCCCGCTGCGCGGAGCGACCTGAGCGATCGAACCACGCGCGAAGGCTTCGGCGACCGTGCTGCCGTTGACGTGGACGGCGCCGGAGTGGATCTAGCGGACGAGTCAGCAGACGATGTCCGCGCCGCGGGTCTCCCGGGCGAAGGCGACGACCGCCGCGCTCACCAGGACACCGCCGACGAGGAACAGCCCGACGCCGGCGTACGACCCGTGCTGGGCGGCGAAGATCGAGGAGGTGATGAGCGGCGTGAAGCCGGCCCCGAGGAGGCTCGCCAGCTGGTAGCCCAGCGAGGCGCCGGTGTAGCGCGACGTGGTCGAGAAATTCTCGGTGAGGAAGGCGGCGAGCGGCCCGTAGGTGAGCGACTGCAGGACAGGGCAGGCGATGAGGAAGCCGAGGATGACCTGCGGCCAGGAGCCCGACGCCATCAGGTGGAAGACGGGGAAGCCGAGGACGGCGGTGGCGACCAGACCGGTCAGCATCACCGGCCGCCGGCCGACCCGGTCGGAGATCGCAGCGAAGAGCGGGATCGTGAAGGCGGCAACCGCCTGGGAGATCGCGAAGGCCCACAGGCCCTGCGACTCGGAGACGCCGCTCTTGACCGCGATCGTGATGCCCATCGTGGAGAAGAGCGCTTGGATGACGAAGGCGCCCATGCCGACGAGCGCGACGGCGACGAGCGTGCCGGGGCGCTTGAGCACCTCCAGGATCGGCAGCTCCAGCTTCTGCTTCTCGGCCTTGGCGCGCTCGGCGCGGGCCATCGCCTCCTGGAACACCGGGCTCTCCGAGACCGAGGAACGCACGTAGAGGCCGACCGCGAGCAGCAGGATCGAGGCGAGGAACGGGACTCGCCAACCCCAGGAGAGGAAGTCGTCCTTGGGCAGCAGCGCGACGAGCGCGAGGGCGACGGTGCCGAGGAAGGCGCCGGCCGGGCCACCCGCGTTGGCGAAGGACGCGGCGAGCCCGCGGCTCTTGACCGGGGAGTGCTCCAGCGACATCAGCGCGGCGCCGCCCCACTCCCCACCGATCGCGATGCCCTGCACCGCCCGGAGGACGACCAGCATCAGGGCACCCCAGGTCGGCACCGCCGGCACCAGGCCGACCGCGAACGAGGCCAGCCCCATGACGAGCATCGCGAGGAGCAGCATCCGCTTCCGGCCGATCCGGTCACCGAAGTGTCCGAACACGACCCCGCCGAGCGGGCGGGCGACATACCCGATGGCGAAGAGCGCGTACGACGCCACCGTGCCCCACAGGGCGGGCAGCCCCGCGAAGAACACCGGGCCGAAGACGACGGTCGACGCCGTCGCATAGAGGATGAAGTCATACATCTCGATGGTGCTGCCGAGGTAGCTCGACAGCACCACACGCCGGAGCTCCGAGCCGGGGCGGGTGGTCGCCCCGGTCTGCTCGGTGACGGCGGCAATGGTGGTGGTCATGGGTCTCACCTTCGATCTGTCGGGTGTCCCGACGGTCAGGCTGTGGGGGTGGAGGCGACCGGGGCGGCGGAGCCGGTCCAGGCGCGCAGGACGGCGGCGGCGTCGGCCGAGCCGGGAGACTGCGGCGCGGCGGGGACGCCGGCCGGCGTACGGTCGAAGCGGGGCGCGGGCGCGGGCTCGGGATGGCCGTCCCGATCGAGGAAGGTCCCGCGCGCGCGGAGGTGCGCGTGGGCAGGAGCCTCGCCCATCGCGAGGACCGGGCTGACGCACGCGTCCGTGTCGGCGAAGTGGGTGGCCCACTCGTCGCGGTCGCGGGCGGCGAACGCCTCGGCGAGGTGCTTGCGCAGCTCGGGCCAACGCGCGCTGTCCCATTGGTCCGGGAGCGCGTCGACCTCGAGCCCCGCGCTCGCGGCGAGGCCGTCGACCAGTGCGGCGTAGAACGGCGGCTCGAGCGCGGCGACGGCCACGTGGCGGCCGTCGCGGCACTCGTAGACGTCGATGAACGGCGCCCCGGAGTCGATCAGGTTGGTGCCGCGCTCGTCGCGCCAGGCGCCGCCGGCGAGCAGGCTGTAGGGGTTGGCCATGAGGTGGGAGACGCCGTCGACGATCGCGGCGTCGACGACCTGCCCCTCCCCCGAGACCGACCGCTCGACGAGGGCGGCGAGGATGCCGGCGACGAGGTACATCGCCCCGCCGCCGAAGTCGCCGACCAGGCTGAGCGGCAGCTGCGGCGGACCGCCCGCCCGGCCGATCGCATGCAGCGCGCCGGTGAGGGCGAGGTACGTCGGGTCGTGGCCGGCCCGCTGCGCGAGCGGCCCGTCCTGGCCCCACCCGGTCATGTGGGCGTAGACCAGCCGCGGGTTGCGGGCCCGACACTCCTCGGCGCCCAGCCCCAGGCGGTCGGCGGCACCGGGCCGGTAGGACTCGATCAGCACGTCGGCCGCGTCGACCAGCGCGAGCGCGACCGTCCGGTCGGCGTCCTGCTTCAGGTCGAGCAGCACCCGGGTCTTGCCGCGCTGCAGCGTGTCGAGCCGCGGGTCGATCGGCATCTCGAAGCCCGCACCGGCGCGGTCGATGCGGACGACGTCGGCGCCCAGGTCCGCGAGGTACATCGCGGCGAACGGCGCGGGACCGAGCCCGCCCAGCTCCACCACGCGCAGACCCGTCAGCGGGCCGCGGCCGGACGCCGTCGTACGCGACGCCGTGGTCATGCCAGGACCGTGGAGCTGCTGTCGGCGCTGAGCGAGACCGTCTCCTTGCCGGGGGTCCGGTTGGCGTCGATGAACGCCTGGTTCAGCTCGATGCCGAAGCCGGGGCCCTCGTTCGGGTAGAGCACGCCGTCGCGGAAGACCGGCACGTTGTCGGCGATGTCCTCGGTGATGACCTGCTCGGCGTTCTCCATCTGGTTGTTGATGATGAGCGGGCCGAGGTTCTCGTGCGTGAACTGCGACGCCCACTGGTTCGACATCATCAGGTGCGCCGACGGGCTGGCCTCGAGACCGGAGCCGATCATGCAGCCGCTCATCACCGGCAGGCCGGCCAGGCGCGCCATCGTCAGCCAGCGCTGCGCCTTGACGAGACCGCCGGCCTTCTGCAGCTTGATGAAGAGGCCGTCGGCCGCACGGCGGTCGATGATCTCCTTGAGGTGGTGCAGCTCCTGCGCCGACTCGTCGGCGAAGATCGGCGTGCCGACGCGCTCACGGAGCCGGGCGAGGCCCTCGATGTCGTGGTGCGGCAGCGGCTGCTCGATGCAGTAGAGCCCGTAGGCGTCGAGCTTGCGGATCGTGGTGAGCGCCTGGTCGTAGTTCCAGAAGCCGTTGACGTCGAGCACCAGGCGTACGTCGTCGCCGATCTCGGCGCGCACGGCGGCCACGTTGCGTACGTCGGCGGCCTGGTCGCCACCGCTCTTGATCTTCACCAGGGCGAAGCCGGCGTCGAGCGCCCGACGCGCCTCGGCGGCGAGCTGCTCCGCCGACCCGGCGCCGGCGACCCAGCCCTGAACGGAGCCGTCCGTTGTCCTGCCCCCGAGGAGCTCATAGACCGGCAGGCCGAAGGCCTTGCCCTTGAGGTCGTGGAGCGCGAAGTCGACGAGCGCCTTGGCCTGGTTGTTGTCGCGGACGAAGGTGTCCATCTGGCCGACGATCTTCTCGATCGCGAACGGGTCCTGGCCGAGCAGGAAGCGGGGCGCGATGTGGTCGCGGATCATCGCGGCCATCGAGTCCTGGGTCTCGCCGCGATACCAGCTCGAGGTGTCGCCCGAGTCGCCGACGCCGACGACGCCCTCGTCGGTCTCGATGCGGAGCACCAGGCTGTGGATGTGGGTGATGTTCGTGCCCGGCATCTTGAACGCCTTGACCAGCGGCGTCGAGACCGGGATCAGGTCGACCTTGGTGATCTTCATCGGGGGGCTCCTTCGGTGGTGGTACGACGTGCAGCGAGCTCGCTCAGCACCTCGTCGGTGTGCTCGCCGAGCAGGGGCGCGCGGTGCCGGACGGCGCCGGCGGTGCGCGAGAGCTTGGGGACGACACCGGTGACCGAGACGCGGTCCTCGGTGCCGGGGACCTCGACCGTCGGCAGCATCTGCCGGACGGCGAAGTGCGGGTCACGGAAGATGTCGTCGCCGGTGTTGATCGGGCCGAGCGGCACGACGCCGCCGAGCAGGTCGACCAGCTCCTCGGTGGAGTGGCGCGAGGTCCACTCGTGGACGATCTCGTAGACCTGCTCGCGGTGGAGCCAGCGGGCGTGGTCGGTGGCGAACCGGGGGTCCTCGACCAGGTCCTCGCGCTCCATCGCGGCGCACAGCTTCGCCCACTGGGCACGGTGGGGGGCGCCGAGCGCGACCTCGCCGTCCTTCGTCGGGACGACGTCGAAGGGCGCGAAGCCGTGGAGCTGGTTGCCGATCGGCTCGGGGCTGACCCCGGTGTAGGCGTAGTTGTTGACGACCACCTCGGAGAGCGCCAGGACGGCATCGACCATCGCGACGTCGACGTACTGGCCCCGGCCGGAGCGCTGCGCCTCGAAGAGCGCCGCGAGGGTGCCCTGGACCGCGAAGAGCGATGCGGCGGTGTCGCCCAGCCCGGAGCCGACACGGACCCGCTGGTCCCGGTCGGGACCGGTGATCGACATGATCCCGCCCATTGCCTGGGCGACGATGTCGAAGGCCGGCCAGTCGGCGTAGGGGCTCTCGCCGCCACGCGTGTCGCCGAAGCCGCGGATCGAGGTGTAGACCAGCCGCGGGTTGAGCTCGGCGAGCGACTCGTAGGACAGCCCGAGGCGGTCCATGACGCCGAGGGAGAAGTTCTCCACCACCGCGTCGGCGTCGGCGACCAGGTCACGCACCGTGCGGACGCCCTCCTCGGTCTTGAGATCCAGCACGACCGAGCGCTTGTTGCGGTTCGCGTTGCCGAACACGCCGCCGTAGGGACGCTGCTCGTCGGCCGGGTGGAACGGGCCGACGTTGCGCAGCATGTCACCGCGCGGCGGCTCGATCTTGATGACGTCGGCGCCGAGGTCGGCGAGCATCGAGGTCGCGTAGGGGCCCGAGAGCGCCTGGGTGAGGTCGATGACGCGTACGCCGGCCAGCGGCCCGGTCACGGCCCCGGTGCTCATCCGACGGTCTCCCGCCCGATCAGGCTGCGTGCGATGACGAGCTTCTGGATCTGCGGTGTGCCCTCGCCGATCTCGAGGCCGGAGACGTCGCGCAACATGGCCTGCAGCGGCATCTCCTCGGCGAAGCCGGTGTGGCCGTGCAGGATGACGACCTGTCGGATCGTCTCGAGCGCGACGTCGGTGACCCACCACTTCACCATCGCGGCCTCCTTGGTGAAGGGCCGGCCGAGGTCGGCGAGCGAGAGCGCGCGATAGCACAGCCAGCGGGCGGCCTCGAGCTTGGTGGCCTGCTCCGCGATCGGGAAGCTGACGCCCTGGTTGGCGCCGATCGGCCGGCCGAACGCTGTCCGGTCGCGGGCGTAGGCGATGCCCAGGTCGAGCGCCTTGCGGGCCACGCCGGACGACATCAGGCCGATGACGGACCGGGTGTAGTCGAACTCCTTCATGACGAGCTTGAAGCCGTTGCCGACACCGCCGATGAGCAGGTCGTCGGGGACGACCACGTCGTCGAGGAAGACGGCGGCACGACCGAGCGGGCGCCACCCCGGGTCGGCGAAGCGCTGGATCGTCACGCCCTCCTGCTGCAGCGGCACGAGGAAGGCGGTGATCCCGCCACCGCCCTGGCCGTCGTCGGCCTTGGCGAAGGTGATCATCGCGGTCGCGTGCGGGGCGAAGGTGATCGAGGTCTTCTCACCGTTCAGCCGCCAGCCGCCGTCGACCTTCGTCGCCTTCATCCGCATCGCCGCGGCGTCGGAGCCGCTGCCCGGCTCGGTCAGTCCGAGCGCGACGATGTGGTCACCGTTCACGATCCCGGGGACGTACTCGTCGGCGCGGTGCGCCGGCAGGAAGCGCTCCAGCAGCGGCGCGGTCAGGTTGCAGGTGTAGGCGAGCTGGCTGAGGTAGAAGTCGGCGTACGCCAGCTCTTCGTGCGCGATGCCGAGGTGGGTCTTGGTCAGCTCCTCGCCGAGCAGCCCCTGGCCGCCGCGCTCCTCAGAGGTCCCGAGCCCGAGCAGGCCCTGCTTGCCCATCGCCCGGGCGAGCTCCCAGGGGAACTCGTCGCTGTGGGCCCGGTCGTTGTAGCCGTCGCTGAACTCGGCGGCGAATTCCCGCACCCAGGAGGCGAACTCCTCATGCTCGGAGGTGAAGGCCACAGGAGCATCCATGGCGTAGGTCCTTTCTGTCGGGCGAGTCACACGAGCATGTGGCGTGCGTCATACTCACTGCAAGAACAGAAATCGTGGCTAGTTCCACCGTTTGACTGAGGAAGCCCCCGTGAGCGCCGTCACCTCCCGCAGCAGCGAGCTGCCCTTCACGCTGCGTCAGCTGCAGCTCTTCGTCGCCGTCGCCGAGGCCGGGAGCCTGACCGGCGCCGCGGATCAGCTGCTGCTGTCACCGACCGCCGTCTCGCTCGCGATCGGCCACCTCGAGAAGGCCCTCGGCGAGACGCTCTTCACCCGGCAACGCTCCCGTGGCGTCGCGCTCACCTCCACCGGCCGGTTCGTGCTCGACCGGGCCCGGGCGGTCCTCCACACCGCCGACGAGTTCCTCCAGGACACCCGCGTCGGCCCGGACCGGCTCACCGGCGCCGTCACGATCGGCTGCTTCCAGAGCCTGGGCCCGACAGTGCTGCCGATCCTCCTCTCGACCTTCACCGAGCGTCATCCGGCGGTCGAGATCTCCTTCGTGGAGGGCAGCCAGGACGAGCTCAGCCAGGCCCTCGAGCAGGGCACCATCGACGTGCTCGTCTGCTATGACTTCACGCTGCCCGCCGGGTCCGAGCGGGCCCGTCTCGGGACCCGCGACCCGGCCGTCCTGCTCCCCGGCGGCCACTGGGCCGCGTGCGACCTCGACACGCCTCTCGATGTCACCCTGCTGGCCGCGGAGCCCTACATCCTGCTCGCGACCCCGGTCACCGAACAGCATGCGCTGAAGGTCCTCGGCACGCTCGGCGTCGAGCCGGAGGTGCGCTACCGCTCCACCAACATCGAGACGGTCCGCTCCCTCGTCGGGCGCGGGCTGGGCTGGACGCTCATCCTCCAGCGACCCGCCCCCAACCGCACCTACGAGGGCCTTCCCGTCGTGACGCGCGTCCTGAGAGGCGACGCGCCGCCCGAGGTGGTGGTCCTCGCCTGGCGCCGGAACCGGCCGCTCAGCCGAGTGGCCCGCGCCCTCGTGGAGCACGCGCGCGTCGTCGTACCCGAGGCGGAGAGGAGGTCCGACCGGGTCCACGACGCCGCTGCGCCGGCCTCGGTCGTGGAACACTGACCCCATGGGGAACGAACTCGGCAACAAGCTCGAGCCACCGCGGCTGGGCCTGCGGCGCAAGAAGGCCACCCGTGAGCGTCAGCCTCAGGAGACCGGCTCCGAGGCCACGCAGCCGCTGGCGACGGCCGACGAGACGGCCTCGCCGGTCAAGGCGTCCACGCCGGCGCCGGCCGAGCCCGAGCCGACCCAGGACATCGAGCCCGAGCCGACCCAGGTCATCGAGCCCGAGCCGGACCCCACGCCCACGAGGGAGCCGCGCACGCCGCGTCTCCCGGCGGTCGCGCTCACCGGTCACCCCGCCGGCGCGGTGGCGGGCCTCGTCGTCGGGCTGTTCATGGTCCTCGCGGTGTGGGCCTGCGAGCAGGTGAGCCAGTCCACCAGAGGCACGACGTCGCTGGGCCGGGCCGGCTTCCCGCTGCTGCTCGCGATCTTCATCCTCGCGGTGGTGATCGGGATGCTGCTGCTCCGGCGTTTCAGGACGCCGTCCCCGGGCAGCACCAGCTTCCTCGGCGCCGGCCTGGTGGCGGTGCTCTCGCTGCTCTTCCTGACCGACCACATCGACAGCGTCGGCGGATCGGCGATCGTGGTCGTGCTCGCAGCCGTGTCCTACGTGCTCGCCCGCTGGGTCAGCGTGCGCTACCTGGACGCCTGAGACCGGCTCAGCGGGCCGCGGCGACGATCTCCGCCAGCTGGACGGTGTTGAGCGCCGCCCCCTTGCGCAGGTTGTCGTTGGAGATGAAGAGCGCCAGCCCGCGGTTGCCGGGCACGCCCGGGTCCTGCCGGAAGCGCCCGACGTACGACGGGTCCTTGCCGGCCGCACCGAGCGGCGTCGGCACCTCGCGGAGCTCGACCCCGGGCGCGTCGGCGAGCAGCTCGCGCGCCCTGTCCGGGGTCATCTCGTCGGCGAACTCGGCGTTCACCGAGAGCGAGTGGCCGGTGAAGACCGGGACGCGCACGCAGATGCCGGAGACCGCGAGCTCGGGGATGTCGAGGATCTTGCGCGACTCGTTGCGGAGCTTCTGCTCCTCGTCGGTCTCGTTCAGACCGTCATCGACGAGCGCGCCGGCGAACGGCAGCACGTTGTAGGCGATGGTCGCGACGTACTTGTTCGGCTCCGGGAAGGCGACCGCCTCGCCGTCGTAGGCGAGCTCACGGGCCTTCTCCCCCGCCGCCGTGACCTGACCGGCGAGCTCGTCCACGCCGGCGATGCCGGAGCCGGAGACGGCCTGGTAGGACGACACGATGAGGCGGGTCAGCCTCGCCGCGTCGTGCAGCGGCTTGAGGACCGGCATCGCGGCCATCGTGGTGCAGTTGGGGTTGGCGATGATGCCCTGGCCGGCCTCGATCACCGGCGTCATGGCGTCGGCGTTGACCTCCGCGACGACGAGCGGGATCGACGGGTCCTTGCGGAAGGCCGAGGAGTTGTCGATGACGATCACGCCGGCCGCGGCGAACTTCGGCGCCAGCGCGCGCGACGCCGTCGCACCCGCGGAGAAGAGCGCGATGTCGAGCCCGGTCGGGTCCGCCGTCTCGGCGTCCTCGACGGTGACACTGCGGCGACCGTCGGGCGCCTGGAACTCCAGCACCTTCCCGGCCGAGCGGGCCGAGGAGAAGAACCGGATGTCGCCGACCGGGAACTTCCGCTCCTCGAGGATCTGACGCATGGCGACGCCCACCTGGCCGGTGGCGCCGACGATCCCGATGTTGACCCGCTTCTCGCTCATCGACCGGTCCCGCCGTAGACGACCGCCTCGACCTCGTCGGCGTCAAGGTCGAACGCCGAGTGGGCCGCCTGGACGGCGGTGTCGACCTGTGCCTCGTCGACGATGACCGAGATCCGGATCTCGGAGGTCGAGATCATCTCGATATTGACGCCCGCCGAGGCCAGCGCGGAGAAGAACTTGGCGGTGATCCCCGGGTGGGAGCGCATGCCGGCGCCGATGAGGGAGACCTTGCCGATCTGGTCGTCGTAGAGGAGCTTGTCGTAGCCGATCTCCGACTGCAGCCGGGCGAGGGCGCCCATGGCGTGCTGGCCGTCGGTGCGCGGCAGCGTGAACGAGATGTCGGTGAGGCCGGTCGCGGCGGCCGAGACGTTCTGCACGACCATGTCGATGTTGACCTCGCTGTTGGCCAGGGTCTCGAAGATGCGGGCCGCCTCGCCGACCTTGTCGGGCACGCCGACGACGGTGATCTTGGCCTCCGACCGGTCGTGGGCCACGCCGGCGATGATCGCCTGCTCCATCTCTGCTGCTCCTGGTGAGTTGTCGGGGATGATCCAGGTCCCCTCCTTGCTGGAGAAGGAGGACCGGACGTGGATCGGCATGTCGTAGCGGCGGGCGTACTCCACACACCGCAGGTGGAGGATCTTCGCCCCCGAGGCGGCCAGCTCGAGCATCTCCTCGGTGGAGACCTTCTCCAGCTTGCGCGCGGTGTGGACGATCCGCGGGTCGGCGGTGAAGACCCCGTCCACGTCGCTGTAGATCTCGCAGACCTCGGCACCCAGCGCGGCGGCGAGCGCCACGGCGGTCGTGTCGGAGGCGCCACGCCCCAGCGTGGTGACCTCCTTCGTGTCCTGCGAGACGCCCTGGAAGCCCGCGACGATCGCGATCGCGCCGTCCTTGAGGGCCTCCTCGATCCGGCCCGGGCGGATGTCGATGATCTTCGCCTTGCCGTGCACCGAGTCGGTGATCACGCCGGCCTGCGAGCCGGTGTAGGAGCGGGCCTCGTGGCCGAGCTGGGCGATGGCCATGGCGACCAGGGCCATGGAGATGCGCTCGCCGGCCGTCAGGAGCATGTCGAGCTCGCGCGGCGGTGGTAGCGGGGTGACCTGCTCGGCCAGGTCGCGCAGCTCGTCGGTGGTGTCACCCATCGCGGAGACCACGACGACGACGTCGTGGCCCTGCTTCTTGGTGTTGACGATGCGTTGCGCGACCCGCTTGATACCGGCAGCATCGGCGACGGAGCTGCCGCCGTACTTCTGGACGACAATGCCCACTGCTGATCCTCGGGGTTCGGTGCGTGCGGTACGTCTGATTCTACGGCTGCACCGTGGCGTCCTCGTCCAGCATCTCATTCGCCGCGGCGACGTCCTCCTCCTCGCCGCTGAACTCCGCGTCGAGACGGTCGTGCGACACGACCGTCACCAGCGCGTTGAGCACGGCGCCGGCGAGGTTGCCCCAGTCGGAGACATAGCTGAACTGCCACCACCACAGCGCCTCGGCGACGTCACCGCGCTTGTAGTGACGCAGGCCGTTCTCCAGGTCGGCCACGACGCTGCAGAGATCGTCGGAGATCTGGCTGACGACGACCTCGGGCTCGTAGGGGTCGAAGACGAAGCTGTAGGTGTCGACCTGGCCGAGCGTCTCCGCCAGCCGGAGCCGGAGCTCGTCCACGTCGGCCTCGGGCCCGACGTCGGGCTGGTACTCCTGCCGCGGCAGGAAGTCCTGATGGGCGCCGAGCCGCGCACCGGTGAGCAGCACCTGGCTGACCTCGAGCAGGAGCAGGGGTACGGCGCTGCCGGGATCGCCCTCGGCCGCGACCGCCCGGACGGCGAGCAGGAAGCTCTCGACGGAGTCCGCGATCTGCGTCGCGAACGTGTCGGTCTCCGCCCCCGGCGTGGGCTCGATGGATCGGGATGTGGTCATTCGGCTGCCCGCCTTCCTGCGAACGCTCGCCCGAGAGTGACCTCGTCGGCGTATTCCAAGTCTCCGCCTACAGGTAGCCCACTGGCCAGCCTCGTCACACGCAGGCCGAGCGGCGAGAGCTGCCGGGTGAGGTAGGTCGCGGTGGCCTCACCCTCGAGGTTGGGGTCGGTCGCGAGGATGATCTCCGCGATCGTCGCGTCGCTGAGCCGGCTCATCAGCTCGCGGATGCGGAGCTGGTCGGGGCCGATGCCGTCGATCGGACTGATCGCCCCGCCGAGGACGTGGTAGCGCCCGCGGAACTCTCGGGTCCGCTCGATCGCCACGACGTCTTTGTACTCCTCCACGACGCACAGCACGCTCGGGTCGCGGCGCGGGTCGCGGCAGATCCGGCACGTCTCCTCCTCGGAGACGTTGAAACAGATCGAGCAGAACTTCACCTTGGCCTTGACCTCGATCAGCACGTCCGCGAGGCGGCGCACGTCGGCCGGGTCGGCCTGCAGCAGATGGAACGCGATCCGTTGGGCACTCTTCGGGCCCACGCCAGGCAGCCTGCCGAGCTCGTCGATCAGGTCCTGGACGACACCTTCGTACAACGCGTCCCGCCCTCAGAAACCGAGCTTGGGCGTCTCGCCGCCCTGACCGGGCAGACCGCCGCCCCCGAGACCGCCCGCCAGCGGACCCATCGTCTGCGCGGCCAGCGCGTCGGCCTGGCCCTTCGCCTCGCGGTAGGCCGCGACGATCACCGCGGAGAGGTCCTCGAGATCGTCGGGGTCGCTGCCGTCGAACTCGCCCTGCTTGATGTCGACGCCGACCAGCTCGCCGATGCCGTTGACCCGGACGGTCACGGCACCGCCGGCGACGGTGCCCTCGACGATCGTCTCGGCGAGCTGGTCCTGAGCGGAGGCGAGCTGCTCCTGCATCTTCTGCGCCTGCTCCATGAGGGCGTTGAGGTCGAGGCCGCCCGCTCCCAGGGACTCGAAGGGGTTCTGCGTCATGGCTCTCTCCTACTGGTGGCGGATCTCTTCGATCATCTGGGCGCCGAGCTCGCGCTGGAGCAACTCGGCACCGCCCAGGACCTCGAAGTCGGCGTCGAGGTCGTCCGGGTGGACGGCGGCGTCGGCGGCGGCCAGACGGGCGGCCCGGTCGTCCTCCGGCGGCGGGCCATCGGTCGAGCGGGTCGGTCGGATCGCCTCGCGCGCCTTCGCGATCGCCGCCGGGTCGGAGATCTTGGGCTGCTGGGCCGACTCCTGGGCCTGCGGCGGCTCCGGCTGCTGTCCCGCCTCCGGTCGCGGCGCCCCGGCGCCCCGGTCGGACTCGTGTCCCGGCGGAGGCCCGTCGGGCATCGGCGGCTCCGCCGGGAGCTCAGGTGTGCGGACAGCGGGCGGCTCGGGAGCCGCGGGCGCTCCCCCACGGGCCGACGCGGGCGCGGGTCCGCCGGGCTGGGCGCCCGGATCCACGATCGCCTCGATCCGCGGCTGGATCCCCATCACGTTGACGAGCGCCTGGGTGAGGACCGGCTGGTGACCACCGTTGGCGAACTGGTCGCGCAGCCCCGGCGAGGTGAAGCCGAGGGTGAGCACATCGCCGTCGAACCCGACGACCTGGGCGTTCTGACCGACCAGCGTCCAGGTGGCCCGGCGGAGCGAAGCCATCGCCTGCACCACGTCGGGCCACAGGCGCCGCAGGTCGACCTGGTTGAGGTGGCCGCTCGCGGCCGCGGGAGCCGCGGGCGCCGACGGGGTCTGGGCCGGCGGGGTCTGGGCTGGCGCCGTCTGGGCTGGCGCCGTCTGGGCTGGCGCCGTCTGGGCTGGCGGGGGCGTCGACGGCTCGGACGCCTGCGCTCCCGCGGGAGCGCGCTCCGGGCCCGGAGCCTGGTTCCCCGCCGGGCTCGTCACCGGCGCGGCGGGCCGCTCGGCGGCAGCAGGCGGAGGGGTCGTCTCGCCGCCCGGCATCCCGACCGACGGCTTGAGCACGGGACGATCCTGCGCAGGCGCGGCCGGCGGGGCGGCGGGGGCCGCCGTCGGCGTACCGCTGACGTCGACGCGGCGCTCGAGACGGTCGAGGCGAGCGGCGAGGCCCTCCGTGCCGTGGTCGGCGCCCGGCAGCAGGACGCGCGCGCAGACGAGCTCGAGCAGCAGCCGAGGCGCGGTGGCGCCGCGCATCTCGGTGAGACCGGTGGCGACGATGTCGGCGGCGCGCGAGAGCTCGTGGGCGCCGAAGCGCGCCGCCTGGGAGACCAGCCGCTCGCCGGCGTCCTCGGAGACCTCGACCAGACCGCTGGCCGGCGCGTCCGGGACGGCCGCGACGATGACCAGATCGCGCAGACGGCGCAGCAGGTCCTCGGTGAAGCGCCGCGGGTCCTGGCCGGTCTCGATCACCTTGTCGACGACACCGAAGACCGCCGACCCATCGCGGGCGGCGAACGCGTCGACCACCTCGTCGAGCAGGTTGTCGGGGGTGTAGCCGAGCAGTCCCGCGGCGAGGTCGTAGGTGACCCCGTCGTCACCGGCGCCGCCGAGCAGCTGGTCCATCACCGACAGCGTGTCGCGGGCGGAGCCGCCGCCGGCGCGCACCACGAGCGGCAGCGCGGCCGGCTCGATGGCGACGCGCTCCTGGGCGCAGATCTCGGAGAGATAGCTCGACAGCAGCTTCGGGGGGATCAGTCGGAACGGGTAGTGATGGGTCCGCGACCGGATCGTCGGGATGACCTTGTCGGGTTCGGTCGTGGCGAAGATGAAGCGAAGATGCTCTGGGGGCTCCTCGACGAGCTTGAGCAGGGCGTTGAAGCCCTGCGGGGAGACCATGTGGGCCTCGTCGATGATGTAGACCTTGTAGCGGCTCCTCACCGGCGCGAAGTAGGCCTTCTCGCGCAGGTCGCGGGCGTCCTCGACGCCGCCGTGCGACGCGGCGTCGATCTCGATGACGTCGATCGACCCCGGCCCGCCGCGCGCCAGGTCGCGGCAGCTCTCGCACTCGCCGCACGGGTCGGCGATCGGCGCCTTCTCACAGTTGAGCGCCCGCGCGAGGATGCGCGCGCTGGTCGTCTTGCCACAGCCGCGGGGGCCTGAGAAGAGATAGGCGTGGTTCACGCGGTTGTTCGCCAGCGCGTTGCGCAGCGGCGTCGTGACGTGATCCTGGCCGATGACCTCGGCGAACGTCTCGGGCCGGTAGCGGCGGTAGAGGGCGAGCGGTGAGTCCACGTCAGAAACCCTAACCACCCCCACCGACACCCGGTAGCGGGCAGCCTGACCGACCGAAAAAGGGCCCCCGCGCACATCGAGCACAGCCTCACCAACACTCGCTGCCCTCAGAACCTCAAGAAAAAAGGCCCCCCGCGCACCCGACAGAGCTCACCTACCCTTGCTGCCTTCCGGCCCTGGGGGATTCGGCAAGATGCCGCCACGCGGGGGGTTGCCCCGGAGTCTAGGTGACCGGCCCGCCACCGCCAAAGCCGACCGCCTCTCGGCAGGCGATTTCGCGCCGACCCAGGGCCACCAGTAATCTCCTCCGCGGAGGTATCGCCTAGTGGCCTATGGCGCTCGCTTGGAAAGCGGGTTGGGTTAACGCCCTCGGGGGTTCGAATCCCCCTACCTCCGCCACTGTGATCTCTGCGGAGATGCCGGACGACCCGGACCCCGGTTGGGGTCCGGGTTCTCTGTCTCCCGAGTCGGCGCGCGCCGCGCTCAGCGGCGCCGGCTGAGCAACGGGCGCAGGACGAGGCCGAGCAGAAGGGCGCCGCCGCCGATCAGGCCCCACCAGATCGTCGCGTGGCGGGTGCCGTGGAGGACGTCGCGCTCCGGCGGCACGACGTGCGCCTCGGCGACGGGACCCGGCGAGGCGACGCCGGCCTTGTCGAGGGGCCGCGTGACGGCGTCGTACGCCTGGACGACACCCGCCCCGGTGAACACGCCCCGGACGTCGGGGCGGCCGCTGGCCGTGCGGACCAGCCGGTCGACGAGCTCACGGCCGGTGGCGTGCGGGTCGGCGGACGCGAGCAGCGCCAGGGCTCCGCTGACCTCGGCGGTCGACCACGAGGTGGCGACCTCGTCGACGACGCAGGAGCGGCCGCCGAGGGTCACCGAGCGGGCGCCGTACGTCGGTGCGACGACGTCGGTGCGGCTGTTCGCCACGACGTACGCCGTGGCGTCGCCGGGCGACCCCTCCGTGACGACCGCCCCGACCGCGACGACACCGGGGTAGGCCGCCGGATAGACGCGGGCCCGGGCATCCTCGTCGCCGACGTAGGGCGCCGGGCTGCCGTCGTCGCTCGGCCGGTTGCCGCTGGCGGCGACGACGACGGCGCCACGCTTGACCAGTCGCTCGACCTGCCGGCGCAGCTCGGGACTGCCGCGGTCGAGCTCGAGGGAGAGGTTGACGATCAGCAGGGGGTAGTCGTGGAGATGGTCGTTCAGGTAGGTGAGCGCCCCGACGACCGCCGACGGCACGACCTCGCCGTCACCGTCCTCCTCACTGGGCGCGCGGTAGACCGGCATGTCCAGGAGCGTGACGCCGGGAGCGATCCCGCCCGGCGAGCCGCCGCCCTTCCGCCCGGCGATGAGACCGGCGACGGTGGTGCCGTGGAAGTACTTCCCCGCCGCCTGGCTGCCGCCGAAGGTGATCCGCCGGGGCGCGACGACGAAGCCGCGGGGATCGATCCCGGAGTCGACGACCGCGACGGTCACCCCCGCGCCCGGGCGTCGTCCGCGCACGGCGGTGGCGGCCTCGGCGATGCCCATCTCCGCGAACGGGTCGGGGTAGCGGACCGTGCTCTCCTCCGCTTCGCGGCCGATGTCGTCAGGGGTCGCGACCGCACGGCAGGCGACCGGCGTCGAGGCGGCGTACGCCGGCGACCCGGTGACCACGGGCAGCGCGCCGCCGAGTCCGCCGCTGAGGACCGCGAGCGCCGTCAGGACGACCGGGGCGCGCACGAGCCGGTGTCCTTGACGGAGGTGTAGGCGGGCGGGCAGAGCGCCTGCTCGGTCGAGAGCGCAACGCCCTGGCCGAAGAGCTTGACCCAGGTGTCGGGGACGACCGGGGCGTCGTAGTCGGCGAGGCCGAGCGTCGAGATCGTCAGGTTCGTCCCCAGCTGGCTGGCGACACCGCGCGAGTCGATGATCCAGGCGAGGAGCCCCTTCGTCTGGCTGCCACGGCCGGAGTAGACGAAGGCGCCCTTGCCGGGCTCGACGTGCTGGACGACCGCGCCGGGCGACGGCGGATCGCTCGTGGGCCACGCGCTCGCGCCGGGGTGGACGGCGAGCCTGACCGTGGCCTCGGCGTCACCGGAGGTGACCAGCTCGGCGCAGGCGGCCCCGTCACCGGCCTTGGGCAGGCTGGTCGGCCAATCGGTCGTCGGCAGCTGCTGATGGGAGTAGGTCGGCGTGCGTCCGAACTGCACCGGCGCGCTCGGCGTCTGGTGGGTCCTCGGGTTGGTGGTGTTCTGGTAGACCGCGGCCTGGAACGGGCTGAGCGGTACGACACCGTCGGAGAGGACGAGGTAGACCTGCCCCGCGAAGACGCCGAGGTCGCCGGACTTGGCGTTGTCCGGCATACCGGCCTGCTCGCTGATCGCGGACGGCGCCGGCGTCTCGTAGCGGAACCCGGCCGTGCCGATCGGCGTGCCCTGCGGGAAGAGCGCGAGCCACGACGCCGGCACCCGCGCCGGCGAGACCTGGCGCCCGAAGAGCGCCTGCAGGACGGGCCCCGCGGGGTTCGGCAGCCGATAGCTGCGGGCCTGGGGCCGACCGTCGGCGCCCGAGCCCTCGGCGATGAGCCACTCCTCGTCACCGCCGGTCGTCACCACGAAGGCGGCGTGCGCCCCACTGCGGACGGCGGGATCGCTCTGGACCGCCACCGCGACGCCGGCGTTGCCGCCCAGACCGGCCTGGGTGCACGCCGTCCAGCCGCTCTCGATGAAGTCGTCGGCGGTCGGCAGCGACTCGGGCGCGCCGGCGATGCCGATGGTGGCCCCCGGCGTCTGGTGCCTCACCGTGTCGGCCGACACGACCGATGGCTTCGGGTCCAGCCCGAGGACGAGCTGGGCGGAGGTGAGGTTGATGACCGGCCGCAGCGGCTCCTTGTCCTTGGTCACGACGTAGCGCTCACCGGCCTTCGTCACCACGAGGCCGCGCTCCTCCCAGGTCGAGGAGGCCCGCGGGGAGAGGACGGAGGCGACGGCCGCGCCGGCCACGAGGAGCACCGCGATCGCGACGCCGCCGACGATGGTGCGGCCCGGACGCGTCGGCTCCACCTCCCGGCCACCGGGCGCACCCGAGACGAACGCCGTGACGAGCCGACGGCGGCTGAACGCGTGGGCCTCGACCAGGTCCTTCTTCGTCGTCATCAGCGTGGCTCAGACGTTGATCGAGGAGAGGACGCCGCAGGCGAGCACGAGCAGAGGCAGCAGCACGACCAGTCCGGTCGTCTCCGCGACGTCGGCGAGACGGCCGCGCCGGACCGACGCCGAGCCCGGCACGAGCGTCATCGCCAGGAGTACGCCGCCGGCCGCGGCCAGCACGACGGCGGTCGTGGGCCGCCAGTCGGGATGGAGCCAGAGCAGGGCGACGGCGGTCGCCGCGAGACCGAGGACGCCGGAGACCAGCCCGACGAGGACCTCCGAGCCGGTGCGGTACTGCCGGGTGCGGAGCATGACCACGAGGCAGGCGACGACGGCGAGGAGCGTGCCGGCGACGCCGAGACTGACCGCCATGGGCGCGACCAGGATGAGGAGCAGCCCGACCGTGGCCGAGATCGCGACCAGGATCTCGTGGGCGACGCGCGCGTCCGCGGCCACGCGGCCCGCGTCGATCTCGCCCGGCTCGGCCGTGATGTCCTGCGGAGAGTAGAGCCGCTGGACATCGGTCGCGGTCACCGACAGCGCCAGCCAGGGGAACACGCTGCCGAGCAGCACGACCACGACGAGGACGATGGTGAGCAGGACGGCGGGGTCCCAGTCGACGCCGGTCAGCACGAGCCCGGCGGCGACATAGAGCGCGCCGACGACGGCACCGGGGAGCACGAGCATCCGGCCCTGTCCGATGCCGAGCAGGCAGAGCAGCGCGGCGACCAGCGCGCCGCCACCGGCGCAGGCGACCGGGATCTCGAACGGATGGTGGCTGCTCTGGAGCCCGAGGAGCAGACCGGCGACCGCGGCATAGACCTCGGCCATCCAGGAGACCGCCACCGCGGCGGCGGGCTCGGCCTCGGCCCGGGACAGGACGACCGCGCCGCCGACGAGGACGAGCGCGACGACCCCGGCCGCCGCGCCGGCGAGGGGGCTGGCGCCCTCGGCCAGGAGCGCCGCGGCACCGAGGAGCAGCAGCAGGCAGGCGGCGGCGAGCGCCGTACGACGCCCCGCCTCGGGCTCCCAGGGGGTGAGGTCGCGCTCGACGACGTCGGTCATCGCCTCGACGACGTCGTCGTAGACCCGTGGGGGCTCGTCGTCCACGCCCGCCGAGACGGTGAGGACACCGCCGTCCTCAACGCCCTGCGGGATCAGCCCCGCGTCACCGGCGAGCGAGCGTCCGTCGGCGAGCACGACGCGGTAGCCGCCGTAGACCGTGGCCGCGTCGAGCAGCCCGACGCTGCGGGCGAGCTCCGGCAGCAGCTCGGCGACGGGGACGGCGCCGGGGAGCACGAGGTCGACGCGCCGGCTGCCCGAGGCGACCGTCACCCGAACCAGACCCGAAGCCCCGACGGACGTCTGCGTCATGCGTCACTCCTTGATTGCCGTCCCGAACCGCATCCAGGGCGCGAGCATGCCAGAGCCCGCTGCCGTGCCTGAAGGGGCCGATGTGCCACACCGGCCCCTGGGGCTGGGCCGCGCGGCGGCCCAGGTCCTCCCGGAGGAGGATCAGATGCCCTCGAAGTAGCTCTGCGCCTTCTTGTCGGCGTCGTTGTAGCCGTCCTGGGCGTCCTGGACGAGCTGGCCGTGCTGAGCGAGCGCGAGGCGCATGGTCTGGAAGACCTCGTGCCACTGCTTCTTCACGGTCTCGAAGGCCTGCTGGGCGTCGCCCTGCCAGTCGGAGAGGACCTTGAGGTCGCTCTCCATGTTGTTGAGGTGGTTCTCGAGGTTGTTGACAGCGGTCTTGATCGCGTCGCGCGCGCTGTCCATCGAGCTGTGCTTGACGAGGATGTAGTCGTTCATGGTGATGGCCTTTCAGGTCGGAGTCGTCGAGGTCGGGATCAGCCGCCGAGGCGGCCGTTGAGGTGGGCGTTGGAGAGCGCCTTCTCCGCACGCTTCACGCCGTCGACGGCGCTGATCTCGGCGTTGGCGGCCCGGGTGTTCGTCTCGCCGAGGCCATCCTTGAAGTTGTCCAGGATCTGCACGATCGTTCGCTGCTGGTCGTTCCAGTAGGTGTGGAGCGCCTGGAACGCGTCAGCGCCCTGGCCCTGCCAGCCCGACTTCAGCGCGTCGATCTCGCTGCCGAGCGCGGCGGCCTCGTTGTTGAAGCGCCCCTTGTAGTCCTCGACGATGCCCTGGGCCTTCTTCACGCTCTCCGGGGAGAGTCCGTAAGCACCACTCATGTCCGTCGCCTTTCCTCCGGCCACCGCTTCGGGCCGGTGATGATTCGATGGGTTGCGTCAGTCTTCGTCGCCCGGCTCCCGATCGGCTTCGGCGAGGTCCGGACGACGGTCCGTATGCCCGTCGTTCCGGCGTCTAAACACCGAATCCTGATTCCCACAGGTGTCGGAAGAGGCCGACGGCGACGACGAGCGTGCCGATGGTCACCGCACCGGCGAGCCCCTCGACCAGGTCGGCGCGGGCAGCCCACCAGACCGAACGCCAGCCACGCCCGGTCGCGACCGCGGCGACCACGACCAGCACGCCGATGACGACCGCGACGATCCCGAGCGTGACCACGACGCCGTCGCCGGCATGGGCGATCACCTGGGCGAGGCCGACCGCTCCGGTCAGGACGCCCGCGGTCCGCAGGAGCGCTCGCGGCGCGGCGTGGCGATGGCTGCGCGCCGCGAGCAGCAGGGCGCACGCCCCGGCGATCACGACGATCCGCGCCCCGACCCGGTCGACCGGGTCGGTCGCCGTCGCGAGCAGCATCGGTGCGGACAGACCCGCGAGCGCGAGCACCGCCCATGCCGCCGCCGTCAGCGTGCGCGCACCGCGCGCCGCGACCTCGGCGACCAGCGCCACGGGCACGATCGTGCGCCCGCGACGCCCCGCCGGGCGCGCCCGCGCCGACCAGGCGGTCACGGCCAGTCGCTCGAGGTCGATCAGCGTCGCGTCCGGGACGTCGACGGCGTACGACGGCACCAACCGCGCCGCAAGCACGGAGCCCACGAGGAGGAGCCCCCACGGCACCTCGGGCGCGGCGCCCAGCAGCGCGCAGGCGCAGGTGACCACGAAGACGGCGACGCCCGCCACGACCCACACCCGGAGCGCCTCCTCGGCGCGCCGGTCGACCGCACGCGCGAGCGCCGCGACGACGCCGGCGACGAGCGCGGACACCCCGATGACGGTGGGGGCGCGCTCCGGATCCGGACTCCACGCCACCACGAACGCGGCGGCACCGGCGAAGACCGGCGCCGCGACGGCACGCCGGGGGCCGAGCGCTCCGCTCGGCACGAGGCCGATGAGGGCGGCGATCCCGAGGAGCACGACCGCGGTGTCGTGGCGTGCGCCGCTGCTGTGGGCGCCGGCCCAGCCGGCGAGACCGGCGACGCCGGCGGCGAGCGCGACCCAGAGCGCGGAGAGCGCCTCGGCCGGGCCCTGGCTCTGCGGGTCGGCGGGGCGCCGCCGCGGCGTACGACGGGGCGCGGCCGCGCCGCTCTCGACGACGAGCACGTCGCCGCTGGTCACCCCGCGGACGGACAGCTCCTCGGACGGCGAGAACCGCTCACCGCGGCAGTCGCGCAGCGTCGGGACCGCGGACAGGCCGAGCTGGGCGGCGTACTCCCGGGCGACGTCCGAGGCCTCGGCGTCGGCGGGGACGACGAGATCGAGCACCCCGTCGGGCCCGTGCACCGTCACGGCCAGGGCCCCGCCCACCATCGCGGACTGTCGGGTCATCGCGCCTCCCGGATGCGTACGACGTCAGGCGGCTCACCCCACGGAGCGGCCCGTTGCAGGGTAGAGGCTGTCAGCGCCTGGCTCTATCATCAAGCGACCATCGGGCCGCTGGACCGGTGGTCGACTGGTTCCGGGCAGCGCAGTCAAGGGGGACATGTGACGATCTCGACCACCCTGCGTGGGGGCCGTGCCGAGGTGCCCGAGATGCCGCAGGGCGAGCTCGTCCTGCAGCCGCCGCCGCCGATCGAGCAGTCCGAGGGTGCGAGCGGCGTGATGATGAACGCCATCCCCATGCTCGGCAGCCTCGGCTCGATCGTGCTGGTGGCGACGATGAACGGCCAGCAGGCCGGCGCGAGCGGCCGTCAGTTCATCTCCGCGGGGATGTTCCTCTTCGCCACGCTCGGGTTCGTCTTCGTCCAGATCGACCGCCAGCGCAAGCAGCGCCAGCAGAGCGTCGGTGGCCAGCGCACCGACTATCTCCGCTACCTCGCCGGCGTCCGGGCCACGGCCCGTGAGGCCGGCGACCGCCAGCGCCGGGCGCTGACCTGGCACAACCCCGCCCCCCACTCGCTGCCGGCGATCGCCGAGGAGCGGTCGCGCCTGTGGGAGCGCGGCAGCGGTGACTCCCGCCTGCTCCAGGTGCGCTACGGGACCTGCAGCCAACCGCTGTCCCTGGAGTTGATCCCGCCCGAGAGCGCCCCGATCGACCAGGTCGACCCGGCGTCGGCGAGCGCGCTGCACCGCCTGCTCGTCGTCCACCGGCTCCAGCCGGACCTGCCCGCCGCCGTCGACCTGCGGGCCTTCGACCGGATCGAGGTGTGCGGCGCCGAGGAGCAGGCCCGGGCCACCGCCCGCGCGCTGATCTGCTCGGCCACGGCGTTCCACTCCCCCGAGCAGCTGCTCGTCGCCGTCCTCACCTCGGAGGAGCACCTCGCCGAGTGGGACTGGGTCAAGTGGCTGCCCCACGCCCAGAGCGCGCGCGAGTTCGACGCCGTGGGTCCGATGCGGATGGTGGCCACCTCGCTCGATGACCTCGCCGCGCTCCTGCCGGCCGACCTCGTCGACCGGCCGCGCTTCGGCGCCGACGAGCGGCCCATGACCCCGCACATCGTGGTGGTGGTCGACGGCGGCCGGGTGCCGCCCGGCAACCACGTCATCCCGCAGGACGGCGTCCACGGTGTCACGGTCATCGACCTGCCGGCGCGCTGGGACGAGCTCGTCGACCCCAGCCAGCTCCGCCTGCTGCTCGCGCCCGAGGACGACGCCGAGGGTGACGAGACCTCCTGGCGCGCCCAGGTGGTCCGTGCTCGGGCCGAGTCGATCCGGGTCCGCGTCGACCAGCTCGCGCTGCCGGTGGCGGAGGCCTACGCGCGGCGCCTGACCCCGCTCCACGTCATCACGCCGGGCAGCTCCGGTCCCGCCGAGGCCGGTCCCGCCGAGATCGCGGGCCCGACCGACTTCATGGAGCTGCTCGGACTCGGTGACGTGCGCGCGCTCGACCCCGCCGTCTCGTGGCGGCCGCGCCCGGCCCGTGACCGGCTGCGCGTCCCGATCGGGCTCGGCGACGGCGGCACCCCGATCCACCTCGACATCAAGGAGTCGGCCCAGCAGGGCATGGGCCCCCACGGGCTCGTCATCGGCGCGACCGGTTCCGGCAAGTCGGAGTTCCTCCGCACCCTCGTCCTCGGGCTCGCGCTCACCCACTCCCCCGAGCAGCTCAACATGGTGCTCGTCGACTTCAAGGGCGGCGCGACCTTCGCGGGCATGGCCGAGATGCCCCACGTCTCCGCGGTCATCACCAACCTCGCCAACGAGCTCACCCTCGTCGACCGCATGCAGGACGCGCTGTCCGGCGAGATGGTGCGGCGCCAGGAGCTGCTCCGCGAGGCCGGCAACTTCGCCTCGCTGAAGGACTACGAGCGGGCGCGTACGACGGACCCGTCGATGCCTCCTCTGCCGTCGCTGTTCCTCGTGGTCGACGAGTTCTCCGAGATGCTCTCGGCGAAGCCGGAGTTCATCGACCTGTTCGTCGCGATCGGCCGGCTCGGGAGGTCGCTCGGCCTCCACCTGCTGCTCGCCTCTCAGCGGCTCGAGGAGGGCCGGCTCCGCGGGCTGGAGTCCCATCTCTCCTACCGGGTCGGTCTCCGCACGTTCAGCGCCCAGGAGTCGCGGGCGGTGCTCGGTGTGCCCGATGCCTACGAGCTGCCCGCCGTGCCGGGGCTCGGCTATCTCAAGCCGGATCCGACGTCGATGCAGCGGTTCAAGGCGGCGTACGTCTCCGGGCCGCCGGCGGGCGGCAGCCGCGTCCGCCGCGACGAAGGTGGCCACCTCCAAGGGATCCTGCCGTTCACGATCGCCGAGGTGCGCCAGCTCGAGCTGCCGGAGCCGGAGGCGGACGTCACCGCACCGGCGCAGGCGCAGCCCGACGCCAACCAGCCCTCGCTCCTCGACATCGCCGTCGCCCGGATGACCGGGCACGGCCTGCCCGCCCACCAGGTCTGGCTGCCGCCGCTCGACGTGCCCGACACGCTCGACCAGCTGATGCCGGATCTCACCGTCGACCCCCGGCTCGGCCTCGTCTCACCGGCGTGGCGCAGCGCCGGCGGACTCGTGATCCCGCTCGGCACGGTCGACCGGCCGCGCGAGCAGCGTCGCGACACCCTCACCATCGACCTGGGCGGCGCCGCCGGCCACGTCGCGGTCGTCGGCGGCCCTCGCAGCGGCAAGAGCACGCTCCTGCGCACGATCGTCACCAGCATGGCGCTGACGACCACGCCGCAGGAGTCGCAGTTCTTCGTCCTCGACTTCGGTGGCGGCACCTTCGCCCCGCTCGCGAGGCTCCCACACGTCTCCGGCGTCGCGAGCCGTGCGGAGCCCGACATCGTCAACCGCATCCTCGCCGAGGTCAACGGCATCATCGACCGTCGCGAGGCCTACTTCCGCAGCACGGGGATCGACTCGATCGAGACCTACCGCGCGCGGCGTGCCGAAGGGCGCGCCGACGACGGCTGGGGCGATGTCTTCCTTGTCATCGACGGCTGGGGCACCCTCCGCGCCGACTTCGACGACCTCGAGTACGCCATCCAGCAGATCGCGCCGCGCGGCCTCACCTTCGGCGTCCACATCGTCGCCGCGGCCACCCGCTGGGCCGACTTCCGCTCGGCGATGCGCGACATGTTCGGCACCCGTCTCGAGCTGCGACTCGGCGACCCGCTCGACTCCGAGATCGACCGCAAGGTCGCTGCTCTCGTGCCCTCCGGGCGCCCGGGACGAGGGCTGGTCTCACAGAAGCTGCACTTCCTCGGCGCGCTCCCGCGGGTGGACGGCTCGCCCCAGCCGGCCACGCTGGGTGACGGTGTCGACGACCTCATCACCCGGATCAGCGCCGCCTGGACCGGCCCGGCGGGCCCGAAGCTGCGCCTGCTGCCCTCGCAGCTGCGCCTCGAGGACCTGCGGGTCCAGGCCGGGACCACCGAGGAGAACCCCGGGAGCCGGCTGCTGCTCGGCGTCAACGAGAAGGAGCTCGCGCCGGTCGGGCTCGATCCCGACTCCGAGCCCCACCTGCTGGTCTTCGGCGACGGTCAGTCCGGCAAGAGCTCGCTGCTGCGGGCGCTGGCCCGGGAGATCATGCGGACGCGGACGCCCAAGGAGGCGCAGATCGCGATCGTCGACTATCGCCGCTCGCTCCTCGGCGAGATCCCGGACGACTACCTCCTCAACTACCTGACGTCCGCCACGCAGGCGCAGCCGGCGCTGAGCGACCTCGCGGCCTACCTCGAGAACCGCATCCCGGGTCCCGACGTGACCCCCGAGCAGCTGCGCAACCGGTCGTGGTGGAAGGGGGCCGAGGTGTTCGTGCTGGTCGACGACTACGACCTGGTCGCGACCCAGCAGGGCTCGCCGGTCCACGTCCTGCAGCCGCTGCTCGCGCAGGCCCGGGACGTCGGGCTCCACCTCATCCTGGCGCGCCGTTCCGGCGGTGCGTCGCGGTCGCTCTACGAGCCGGTGATCCAGTCGATGCGCGATCTCGCGATGCCGGGTCTCCTGCTCTCGGGCTCGCCGGAGGAGGGCCCCCTGGTCGGCAACCTCCGACCGGTCCCGGCACCGCCCGGCCGCGGACGTCTCCTCACCCGCGACCGCGGCGTCGAGGTCGTCCAGCTGGCGTGGAGCGAGCCTTCGCTGTGAGCCCCGCCTGAGCCGCATCCGGCGCGGGGCGCCTGAAGTCATCTAAATCACTAGACTTAGTGTTCTCTTGTTGGATACTCGCTTGTAACGTTCCAACAACGTGCCTGCGATGTGCTTGGCGCACGCTGATGCCACAGCACCTTCCACCACACGACTCGTCAGGAGGCCGAGATGGAGAACCCCACCACGACCGACCGGGACGTCGCGCTCGACCGCGTCATCACCCAGCGCGTCAGCCTGAAGTTCCGACACGCCAGCAGGCTCGCCAAGCTCATGGACGAGCGGCAAGACCTGCGCGGCGTGCACGCCCTCGCCGACTTCGTCGACGACTCGCTCCGCTGGTCAGCCTGACCGCCACCCCAGACGTCGAGGGCCGGATCCGTCACGCACGGATCCGGCCCTCGTCACGTCCGGCGGAGACGGAACTCGTCAGCGGCGCTTGAAGAGCCCCTTCACCAGCTCACGCGCCGCCGTGTTGACCGCGTTCTTGAACGCCGACGACTTCACGACCTGCTCGAGGACCGAGTCGTCCTTGCGGGAGCGGCTCGTGCTCGACGTACGCGACGCCGGCTTCCGGGCCTCCCGCTGCGCCTGCTTCTCGGCCTCCTTCTGGGCCTCCTTCTGGGCCTCGGCAGCCGCCTTGGCCTGCGCCGCGGCCTGCGCCTTGGCGCCGAGCTGCTCGGCAGCGGACTCGCGGTTCACCCCGGCGGCGTACTTCGCCGCGAGCGGGCTGGCGGCGACCGCCGCCGACATCGTGGCCGGGTCGCTGGGGCCCATGAGCGACTCCGGGGCCCGCAGCCTGGTCCAGGCGACGGGCGTCGGTGCGCCACGCTCGTTCATCACGGTGATGATCGCCTCGCCGATGCCGAGCGTCTGGATGACCTTGCCGAGATCGTCGTAGGACGACGTCGGATAGGTGTTCACCGTCAGCTTGAGCGCCTTCGCGTCGTTGGGCGTGTTGACCCGGAGCTGGTGCTGGATGCGAGAGCCGAGCTGCCCGAGCACCTCCTCGGGTACGTCGGTGGGCGACTGCGTCACGAAGAACACGCCGACGCCCTTGGAGCGGATGAGCCGGACCGTCTGCGTGATCCGATCGAGGAACGCGTCGGAGGCATCGTCGAAGAGGAGGTGCGCCTCGTCGAAGAAGAAGACCAGCTTCGGCTTGTCGGCGTCGCCGACCTCGGGGAGCTTGCGGTGGAGATCACCGAGCAGCCACATCAGGAAGGTCGAGAAGATCGCCGGACGGTCCTGGAGGTTCGGCAGCTCCATCAGGGAGATGACGCCCTGCGCACCCTCGCTGCGGAGCAGATCGGCGGTGTCGAACGCCGGCTCGCCGAAGAACGCGTCGGCGCCCTGGTCGGAGAAGGCGATGAGGTCGCGCAGGATCACGCCGGCGGTGGCCGCGGACAGGCCGCCCAGGCCCTTCAGGTCCGCCTTGCCCTCGTCCGACACGAGGTGCTGCAGCACGGCCCGCAGGTCCGCGAGGTCGACGAGCTCGAGCTTCGCCTGCTCGGCGTAGTGGAACACGAGGCCGAGGGAGGACTCCTGGGTGTCGTTGAGCCCGAGCACCTTGCTGAGCAGGGTGGGCCCGAAGTCGGCCATCGTGACGCGCACGGGGATGCCGGTGCCCTCGCCGCCGAGCGCGAGGTAGTCCACCGGGAATCCCTTCGCCTGCCACTCCTGACCGACCGACGCCGTCCGCGCCAGGAGCTTGTCGCTCGACTGCCCCGGGCCGGCGAGGCCGGAGAGGTCGCCCTTGATGTCGGCCGCGAACACGGGGACCCCTGCGGAGGAGAGCTGCTCCGCCATGAGCTGCAGCGTCTTGGTCTTCCCGGTCCCGGTGGCACCGGCGACGAGGCCGTGGCGGTTGAGCATGCCGATCGGGATCTTGATGCGGACGTCGGTGAGGGTCTCGGCATCAGCCATCAGGCCCCCGAGCTCGAGCGCGGGCCCGTCGAACACGTAGCCGGGACCCACCGCCTGGGACAGTGCAGCAGCGTCGGTCATGGGCCGCAGCCTATGTGCCCTTCCGGGGCGGCGATACAGTCGTCGCCGTGATCTTCAAGCGTGTCGGTGTCGGTCGTCCCTATCCGGACCACGGGCTGACCGCGAAGTCATGGGCGGCGCTCCCACCTCGGCAGATCCGGCTCGACGAGCTCGTCACGACGAAGGACACGCTCCAGCTGGGCTCCCTGCTCGACGAGGACTCGACGTTCTACGGCGACCTCTTCGCCCACGTCGTGGAGTGGCAGGGCGAGTACTACCTCGAGGATGGGCTCCACCGGGCGCTGCGCGCGGCGCTGCAGCAGCGGACCGTGCTCCACGCCCGCGTCCACACGATGCCGACCTGACTGCGCCGATAGGGTCCAGTCATGCTGAGCAACGCCGCCTCCGGCCTCCGGACCCTCGTCGTGCTCGCCTGTGTCGCGGTCGTCCTGGTGATCGCGGCCGCGTGGGGTTGGCATGCGATGACACGCCCGTTCCCCGGCAAGGCCGACGCCGCCACCTGCGTCGACACCACGGTGCACCGGGGCGAGCAGATCTTCCCCGCCCAGGTGGTCGTGACGGTGCTCAACGCGAGCCGGCGTGAGGGGCTCGCCGGGCGGACGATCTCGGCGCTGACCGACCAGGGCTTCTCCGCGGCGGGCAGCGGCAACGCACCGGGCAAGTCCGGCGTCAAGCGCGTGCAGATCTGGACGACCGACCCGTCGAACCCCGCGGTGCGGCTGGTCGCGAGCTGGCTCCACCGGCCGACGATCGTCAAGAAGGCGACGACGCACCCGGGGGTCGTCGTGGTCGTCGGCCAAGGCTTCTCGGAGGTCTCCGGCGGTCGCAAGCAGGTCAAGGTCGCCCACGACACGACGATCTGCAGCCCCCCGGTCGACTGACGGCCACCCTCCTCAGCGACCGAGCCACTGGGCGAGCCGCCCGCGCCGGCTGACCTGCTCGAGCCGACGCTGGGTCTGCTCCCGCAGCGTCCGGGGTACGACGACGAGCAGCACGTCGCGGGCGCGCAGCGCCGTACGCGTCTCGGGCACGAGCGTCTGACCGTCGCGGATCACGAGCGAGACCGACGCCCCGCGGGGCAGCCGCAGCTCGCCGATCTCGACGCCGTGGAGCATCGACTCCGACGGGATCCTGACCTGCATGAGGTCGGCGGCGATCTGTTCCAACGGCGCCACCTCGAGATCGAGCGAGCGCGGGTCGCTCGGCCGGGCGAGACCGAGGATCCGCGCGACCGCGGGCAGTGTCGGGCCTGTGAGCAGCGTATAGACGACGACCATCACGAAGACCAGGTCGAAGAGCCGCTGCGCACCGGCGACCCCCTCGGCGAGCGGGATCGTGGTGAGGACGACGGGCACGGCGCCGCGCAGTCCGGCCCAGGACAGGAAGGTCACCTCGCGCCAGGACAGGCGAGTGACGACGGTGCTGGCGAGCACCGAGAGCGGGCGCGCGACGAACGTGAGGATCAGTCCGCCGAGGAGCGCCAGGCCGACCGTCGAGACCGTGATCCGATCGGGCGAGAGGAGCAGCCCGAGCATCACGAAAAGGCCGATCTGCGCCAACCAGGCGACCCCCTCGACGAACGACCGGGTGGCCCCGCGGTGGGGCAGCTCGGAGTTGCCGAGCACCAGGCCGGCGACGTACACCGCGGCGAAGCCGGAGCCGTGCAGCGCGGCCGCCACGCCGTACCCCAGGAAGGTCAGGGTGAGCACGGACAAGGGGTAGAGCCCGGAGGCCGGCAGCGCGGCGCGGCGCATCAGCCAGGCGCCGCCGAAGCCCGCGACCAGACCGCAGGCAATGCCGAGCGCCAGCTCGCCGACGACGATGCCGACGATCGTCCAGGGGGCGTGCTCGTGGATGCCGCCCTCGGCGATGAGGGTAACGATGACGACGGTCGGGGCGTCGTTGAGCCCGGACTCGGCCTCGAGCGCGCCGGTGAGGCGCCGCGGCAGGGGGACGACGCGCAGGACCGAGAACACCGCCGCCGCATCGGTGGGCGAGGTGACCGCGCCGAGCAGCACGGCGAGCTCCCATCCCAGACCGAGCAGGAAGTGGGCTCCGACCGCGACGACGGCGATCGAGATGACGACGCCGAGCGTCGCGAGCGTCAGCCCCAAGGGCATCGACGGCCTGACCTCGCGCCAGTCGGTGGTGATGCCGCCCTCGGCCAGGATGAGCGCAAGCGCGGCGAACCCGAGCGCGTGGGCCATGTTGGCGTCGTCGAAGCGGATGCCGATCGCGGAGTCCCCCAGCGCGACGCCCATCAGCAGGTAGATCAACAGCGACGGCAGGCCCGCCTTCGACGAGAGCCGGACCGCCATGATCGCGAGCAGCGTCACGGCAGCGCCCACCAGCACGAACTCGTCGAGCTGGTGGGCGTCGAAGCTCATGTCACCTCATCAGTCGGGGTGGCGGGGTCGAAGTCTATCGGCGCGGCGTAGGTTGCAGGCATGCATCAGGTGGACCTCGGCGGACGGCTCGGTGTCGCGCAGCGGGCGAACGTGCCGCCGTTCCACGTGATGGACATGATCGCCCGGGCGGCCGAGCGGCAGCGGACGTACGGCGACGCCGTCTCGCTCATGGCCGGCCAGCCGTCCACGGGGGCGCCTCGTGCGGTGACCGACGAGGCCGTCCGGCTGCTGCACAGCGGCGACCCGCTCGGCTACACGCCGGCCACGGGCATCCTTGAGCTGCGCCGGGCGATCGCCGATCACCACCGCGCCTGGCACGGCCTGGACGTCGACCCCGACGAGGTCGTCGTCACGACCGGTGCGAGCGGTGGCTTCCTGGCGGCGTTCCTCGCGGCGTTCGACACCGGCGCGAAGGTGGCGCTGGCCCGGCCGACGTACCCCTGCTATCGCAACGTGCTCGTGGCGCTCGGCTGCGAGGTCGTCGAGATCCCGACCGGCCCGGCGACCCGCTTCCAGCCGAGCGTCGAGCAGGTCGCCGAGCTGCACGAGCGGGTCGGTCTGGCGGGCCTGGTCGTCGCCAGCCCGGCCAACCCGACCGGCACGATGCTGCTCCCGGCGGAGCTCGCCGCGTTGGCGGCGTACTGCGAGGAGGCCGGCATCCAGCTGATCTCCGACGAGATCTACCACGGCATCAGCTACGACACCGCGGCGACCGCGGACGACGTCGACGGCCTGCGCGGGCGCAGCGCGTGGGAGACGAGCCGCGAGGCGGTGGTCTTCGGGAGCTTCAGCAAATACTTCTCCATGACCGGGTGGCGGATCGGTTGGATGCTCGTCCCGCAGCGGCTGCGCCGGGCCGTCGATGTCCTCGTCGGGAACTTCACGATCTGCCCGCCCGCCCTGGCGCAATACGCCGCCGTGCAGGCGTTCACCCCGGCGGCGTACGCCGAGCTCGACGGCCACGTCGCGCGGTACGCCGCCAACCGGCGGCTCCTCCTCGACGGCCTGCGCGACCTCGGCGTCACCGACCTCGCTCCCGCCGATGGCGCGTTCTACGTGTATGCCGACGTGAGCCGCTGGACCGAGGACACGATGGCGTGGTCCCACCGGCTGCTCGACGAGACCGGCGTCGCGGTCGCCCCGGGGATCGACTTCGACACCGTGGAGGGGCACCGCTTCGTGCGGCTCTCCTTCGCCGGCGCGGCCGCGGAGATCACGGCGGCGCTGGACCGGCTCTCGACGGTCCTCGGGCCGTGAGCGACGGCGGTCCAGATCACCTCAGGTTTCCTGGTTTCAGTGTGGGAGCAGCGGGGTAGGGACTCCGCACGGCGTCCGTCCAGAGGAGGAGCATGTACGGCGACACCGACGTGATGCGTCATCGTGTCGACCGGCTGAGGGAGCAGGCCGGCGACATCAGGGCCACCGCCGACGGGTTGGTGGCGCGCGCGGAGAGCGTGGCGTGGTCCGGCCGTGCCGCGGCGGCGATGCGCGTCCGGATCAAGGAGCGGGCGGTGGCGCTCCGCGCCATCGCCGAGCGTCACGAGACGGCCGCTGATGCGCTCGAGAGGCACCTGCTCGACGTGGATCGGACCAAGGAGACGATCGCGGCCGCCCAGAAGCGCGCCGAGGCGTTGCTGGCCGATGGCCGCCTGGCTGGTCGCACGCTGCCCGCCGCCGGGCACAAGGCGTGGCTGGAGGTGGAGCTCGCGTGACGACGATCGACCTCGGGCCCGCCCGGCCGGCGTTGCCCGACGAACCCTGGGCCGGCGCACCTCGCCGGATCGCCCTCACCCTGCCCGAGCTCACCCACGCCTGCTCCGTCCTCGACGCGCCGCTCCCCTTCGAGGTGGTCGCCGCCACCAAGGGCGGGGGGCTCGAGGGCCGGCTCGGTCAGAGTCGCTCGTCGCGGCAGGATGACGCCTTCGCGGCGGCGACGGCTGCGCTGGGTGACCCGGCGGCCTCCCTCACGCGCCGCGGCCTGCTCGACGGCGCCGCCCTCGACGCCGGCCTCGCCGGGGCGTTGGGGCTGCTCGCGGCGCCGGAGGTGGCGATCGACCTCGACGTCACGATCGCCGGGCTCCGTGCGCACGCCTGGCACCGCCGGCGTGGTGACGTGGTGGCGACCCTGGCCACCTCCGACGGTCTGGTCTTCGAGCTGTCGTGGTTCCCGGCCGACGGCTGGTCCGGTGAGCTCGGCCGCACCCCGGCCCTCCCGGAGGACATCTCGCTCACGACCTCGCAGGTCCCTGATCATCTCGAGGTGCCGTTCGGGCTGGCCGACGCCGTCTTCGAGGCGACCCGGGCCGGGCGTGGCGATCTCGTTCCGGTGCTCACCTCCGGCGACGCCACGCTCACGACCGTCCTCACCGCACTCACCAGCGAGTCGCGTGGGCGGCTCCGGGCGATCGTCGCCTCGGTCAGCGATCCCGAGTCGGCGCCGATCGGCGTCGTGTCGTGGACGCTGGTCGGCGACGGATGGCGCGCGCTGCGTCCCGTCGTCCGCGACGGCGAGCCGATGCTGACGGTCACCCGCGTCGAGCCCTCCGACCTCGGCCCCGAGCTCGCTCCCGTCCTCGCGGAGGTGATCCGATGACCACGCCACCGACCCCGCCGTTCGACAAGTACGACGCGATGCTCCGGCTGGCCGACTCCTTCGACGCCGCCGGTGAGCAGGTGCGCTCCTGGGCCAAGCTCGGACCGGAGATCCTCCGCGATCCCGACGTCAGCGACTCCGCGGAGCTCTCCCCCAAGACCTGGGCCGTGGCCGAGGAGGAGATCCTGGCGGCGACCTCGGGCAAGCACGGTCTCCTCAACCGCGGTGTCGAGCTCGACGCGGACGCCTTCGTCGTCCGGGCCACCGTCCTGACCTATCAGTGGATCGACGAGCTGCAGACCGCGGCTTACAAGAGCCTCGGCGCCGTCGCCGGCCGCGCGATCGGCTACCTCGCTCCCGAGGTCGAGCTCGGCGGGTCGCTCGTGTCCGCCGGCCTCATCGAGACCGATGCCCTCGACCGTGACGGGGTCACGGCCTACCTCGGCGAGCTCGCCGAGGAGCATCCCGAGCTCATGGACCACATCGCGTCCGGTGGCGGACTCCTGGAGTCCCTGCAGCTGCGCTCGCTGCTCACCACCGGGCTGCCGCAGGGCGAGGACGCCGCGCTCGCTGCCGCCGGTGGGCTGCGGGCGGCCTCGGTCGAGCCCTTCGCCGCCGACATCGGCTTCGCGGTCCGCGACATCGCGGGCGAGCTCGTCAGCGACCCGGCCCCGACGTCCGACGCCTCTCCGGCCGCCCCGGCCGCCCCCTCCCCGGCCGACGATGCGCTCGCCGTGCCTCGCTCCCTCGAGGAGCTCATGACGACCCTCGAGGGCGTCACGTCCGCCGTGTCGGTCCATCCGACCGCGTCGGGACGCTACATCGCCTACCTCCCCGGGCCCCATGCCCACGGCGCCGAGCGTCGGCTGCGCCTCGTGTCGGGCGACGTCAGCTCGTACGCCGCCGAGGCGGCCCGCACCATCGAGAAGGCCGTCACCCCGGGGGCCCACGTCATGCTGGTCGGCGCCGCGGCCGGTGGTGCCACGGCGGCCGCGCTCGCGGCCGAGCCGCCGGCGTCGTACAACATCGACCAGGTGGTGACCGTGGGCGCTCCGTCTGCCGCGGCGCCCCGGGTGCCGGAGTCGACCCGCGTGCTCTCGCTCGAGGACCGCGCCGACCCGGTCGCCCTGCTCGGCGGCCTGATCAACGCGGGGTCCTCCCATCGCCTGACGGTCGTCTACGACGGCACCGCGGCGCGTGACGAGAGCCCGTATGTCCTGGGCGCGCGGGCGGCCGACTCCGCGCCGCACCCCGAGCTGCGGGCGGAGCTCGACCGGATCCGCGAGCTCGGCTACCTCGCCTGAGCCTCGCTGAGGTCGGCCACCACGACGCTGTGGTTGTCGGGAGCACCGGCGCTCTCGACGGCCGCGGCCAGGGCGTCGGCGACCTGCTGCGCCGTCGCCTCGGCCATCAGCAGCGTGCGGAACGGGTCAGCCCCCAGGACGGCGTGGACGCCGTCGGTGGTGAGCACGAGCCGGTCGCCGGACCGCAGGTCGACAAGCGCCTCGTCGGCGACGACCTCGACACCGTCCTCCGCCGCGTCCTCCGCCCCGGCACCGCCGCCGAGCCCGCGGTTGAGCAGGCTGCGGTGCGGGTGTGACCGCGCCTCGTCCTCGGTGAGCTCACCGGCCTCGAGCAGTGCGGCGACCATGGTGTGGTCACGGGTCAGCACGGTGGCCTGACCGTCCCGGACGAGATGCACCCGGCCGTCACCCACGTGCGTGAGCCGCGCGGTCGTGCCGTCCAGGCGTACGGCGGTCAGCGTCGTCCCGGAGGCCGGTCCGGCGCTCGACGCGACCGCGCGCGCCGCTGGGAAGCCACCGGTGGCGAAGGCGTCGAGCGCCGCGCCGGCGAGGTCGTCCCGGTCCCCGAAGCCGTCGGCGACGGCGAGGATCTCCGGCGTTGCGAGGACGGCGTCCTGCTGGCTGCGCCGGCCACCCTGCCGGTGGCTGACGCCGATCGCCGCGGCGAGGGTCGTGGTGGTGCTGGGCATGCTGGTCTCCTTCCCGAGCCGTGCCAGCAGGTCGCTGACGACCTGCCGACGCGACGCGGTGTCGGCTTCGACCTGCCGCCAGTAGGACTCGAGCTCCTCCGCTGCGCGCGCCGGCGGCAGGCCGATGACGGTCTGGATCCGCGCGAGTGGCATGCCGACGAGCCGCAACGACGCCACCAGCCGAGCCGCCTCGAGCTGACGGGGCGCATACCAGCGGTAGCCGGTGAACGCATCGACCCGCGTGGGGCGGAGCAGCCCCAGGTCGTCGTACAACCTCAGCGCCTTGGGCGTGAGCCCGGAGGCGCGTGCGAAGTCGCCGATGGCCATCAGCTCGCCGGGGCGTGGATCGTCGGTCATGCGCTCACACTCGGGTCTGCCGCCGGGGGAAGGTCAAGCCTGGGCCTCTCGCCGCGTCGGATCGTTCTCGCGCTCGAGCGCACGGTCGGCGTACGCCACCCGGAGCCGCCCGTCGTTCGGGGTCGGCCGCACACCGTGATCGATGAGACCCGCACGCTCAGCGACGCGTCGTGACGGCACATTGTGGGCGTCGATCCAGGCGATCACTGCGCTGTTCGGGTCGGCGGCGCGGGCCGCGTCGAGGGCGGCGCGGACCAGCTCTGTGGCATAGCCGTGACCCTGTGCGTCGGGCGCCAGCCGGTAGTTGAGGTTCCAGCTGCAAGCCTCGTGGCGCTGGACGCCGCCCGACCCGATCACGGCGCCGGTCGCCCGCAGCCTGACCGTCCAGTAGCTGAGTCCTGCGCTCCAGCGCTCGGCGGCCACGGTGGCGTAACGGCGGGTCTGCTCGATGTCGATATGGCGGCCGGGCGGGTCGTACCACCAGGTGCGCTCGTCGCAGAAGATCGGGAAGAGCTCTTCGGTGTCGTCCAGGGACATGGCCGACAGGTCGAGTCGCTCCGTGATGACGTGGCGAGCATCGGGCACCCGCTGACCCTACGACGCGTCAGCCGGTGTCGGCGGTGGTGATGGTGGTGGTGCCGCCGCCGTGGTGTCGGAGGTAGTGCGCTCCGTGGGGTGAGCGCCAGAGGTATTCGCCGGGGTGGATCTGGGTGTAGCTCCAAGCGTCGTGGGTCTTGGCGCGGTGATGCCCGCGGCACAGGGGCGCGAGGTTCTCGGTGCTCGTCTGGCCCCCGGCGTCGAAGGCCGTGATGTGGTCCAGATCGAGCCGCCCGGTGGGGATCGCGGGCTTCTCGCAGCCGGGGAACGCGCAGACCCCGGCGATCAGGTAGGCCTGCTCGCGCTGCCGGGCCGAGGGCGCGTAGCCGTCGTGGGTCAGGGACTGGTTGAGGTCGATGACGGTGACCGGCTTGACCACCGTGCCCGGGGTGGTGGCCCACGCCTCGACCCGCTCCAGCGGCACCACGGTCTGCAGGTTGTCCACCGCGACCAGCCCGGTGCCCTCCCCGGGAGACAGGTGGCAGTACAGGTGCACCACCCGCGCGACCCCGCCGGCCTGGCCGGCGGTGTAGTGCCGCGCCAGGACGCCGAGCGCCTGGGCGCGGCGCTGATCCAGGGTGAGGTTCGACGCCTGCTGGTCCTCGAGGAGGCCGTGGGCGATGGCGGCGACCGCGGATTCGAGGTCGAGGGCGTCGGCCGGATCCAGGGTGGCCTCCAGGTAGGCGTGCCCGGCCATGGTGTCCACGCCGATGCCCGGGTCGGGCCGGGTGGTGAGGGTGACGTGGTGACCCTGGGCGGCTTCGGCATCGGCCAGGGCGCTCAGGTCGGGGGCGAACCGGGCGCCAGCCTCGGCCACCAGCCGGTCCAGCCGGGCATAGCCGAACCGCTCCGCACGCGGGGCGACCGCCACGTCGACGAACGCGGCCGCGTCGGGGCACAACGCCTTGGTGCGCTGCGCGACCAGCCTCGCCTTCCAGGCCGGCACCTCACCGGCCAGCACCCTGGCCCTGGGCCATGGCCCGATCCTACGCCCATCGTCAGCTTTTGTGAACAGGTGTTCGACGCCTTGTGGAGGGAGTTCGCACCGGCCACGGCCCCGGCGTAACGGCGCCCGAAACCCGAGCCCGCGCTTTCGGTCCAAGACCCGCACCGCCCAGCGCGACAGCCACCCCACGGATAGGTTCACGAGCATGAGGCTGCGAGGACGCGCGCTGGAGCTCCTGGTCTTCACCGTGGGCGCCGGGACGCTGGGGGCCGAGATCGCCGCGGCCCGGCTGCTGGCGCCCTGGTTCGGGGCCAGCACCATCGTGTGGGCGAACACGATCGCGATCGTGCTGGTGGCGCTCTCGGTGGGCTACTCGCTCGGCGGGAGGCTGGCCGACCGCAACCCGAACCCGGCCGGACTGGCGCGGATCGTGCTGGTCGCCTCGGCGCTCCTCGCCGTCGTGCCGTTCGTGAGCGGACCGTTCCTGCGGCAGGCCGTGCGCGCCGTCGACCAGCTGAGCGCGGCCACCTTCGTCGGATCGCTCGTCGGGGTGGGCGTCCTGCTCGCGATCCCGCTCCTCCTGCTGGGCATGGCGTCGCCGTACGCCGTCCGGCTGCGGGTCAACGCCGTCGCCGACGCTGGTCGTACGGCGGGCCGGCTCTACGCGATCTCCACCGTCGGCTCGCTGGTCGGGACGTTCCTGGCGGCGCTGCTGCTCATCCCCGTCGTCGGCACTCGCCGGACGTTCCTGATCTTCGCGGCCGCCATGGCTCTGGCCGCGCTGCCGCACCTCTCCCGACGCTGGGCGGTCGCGGCCGTCGTACCCCTGGTGATCCTCGGCCTCCTCGCGCTCCCGACCGGCACGGTCAAGGCCGCCGGCGGCGACGAGCAGGTGATCTGGGAGGGCGAGACGGACTACCAGTACGCCCGCGTCGTCGAAGAGCCCGACGGCACCCGCTTCCTCGAGCTCAACGAGGGCCACGCCGTGCACTCCGTCTATCGCCCCGGCCAGTGGCTGACGGGCAACTACTGGGACGAGATGCTCGCGATGGCGTACGCCGGCGCCCGGATGCCCCGCTCCGTCGCGATCCTCGGCAGTGCCGCCGGGACGACGGCGCGGCAGCTGGGCCACTACCTGCCGGAGACCCGCGTGGATGCCGTCGAGATCGACGGCGCGCTCACCGACGTCGGTCGCCGGCTCTTCGACCTGCGCGGCTCGCGCCTCCACACCCACACCGCCGATGCCCGGCCCTGGCTGGAGACCACCGACCGGAAGTTCGACGTGATCATGGTCGACGCCTACCGACAGCCCTACATCCCGTTCTATCTGACCACGCGGGAGTTCTTCGCGCTCGCGAAGGCCCACCTGACGCCCGGCGGCGTCCTCGTGGTCAACTCCGCGCATCCGGAGCGGTCGGACACCCTCGAGAAGGTGCTGACCGCCACGATGGCGACCGCCTTCGGCTCCGATCATGTCTGGCGCGACCCGTCGGAGCCGACCAACTCCGTGCTCGTCGGCAGCACCGGCCCGGCGCCCGCCGACCGGCTCCGCGCCGCCGTCCCGCGGATCCCGCACGACCTCGGTGAGGTGGTCGGCGCGACCGCGGACCGTCTCGAGCCGGGGCTGCGAGGCGGCCGGGTCTACACCGATGACGTGGCGCCGGTGGAGTGGCTCGTCGACCTGAGCCTCGCCGACGCCGCCTGAGAGGGCCGACGCTGAGAGGGCCGACGCTGAGGGAGCCGATCCTGAGGCGGTCGATCCTGAGGCGAGTCGATATCCTCCTGCCGTGTTGATGGCCGCGTCGGGATGGGTGGATCGTGGTCGTCAGGGTGGTTGAGGGCGCGGATCGGCCGAGCGCGGGAACCCTCCGGCTGGTCGTCGTCGCGTCGATCGCCGGCGCCGCGACGGGGGTCGTGGCCTCGACGTTCGGCCTGCTGCTCGAGCATGCCGCGAGCCTCCGCGGAGACCTCATCGGGTGGGCGCACGACCGGTCCGTGCTGGGCTTCGCCGTACTCCTCCTCGTGGTGGCCGCCACGACGACGGCGGCCGCGCTCATGGTCCACCGGATGGAGCCCCATGCCGAAGGCAGCGGGATCCCTCGGGTCGAGGCGATCGTGGAGGGCCGGGCCGATCCCGGCCGGGCCCGCATCCTTCCGGTGAAGTACGTCGGCGGGCTGCTCGCGATCGGCGGAGGACTGGCCCTCGGGCGCGAGGGGCCGTCGGTGCAGATGGGCGGGGTCGTCGCCTCCGTGTGCGCCCGTGTCACCCGGCTCGGTCGCGACGACCTCCGCATGGTGGTCGCGGGCGGCGCGGCCGCCGGTCTTGCGACGGCCTTCAACGCGCCGATCGCCGGTGGCGTCTTCGTCCTCGAGGAGCTCTTCAAGCGGTTCGACCCGCGCGCATCGCTGGCGACGCTCGCCGCGTCGGGCTCCGGCTTCGCCGCCACTCACCTGCTCCACGCCGACGACCTCGTCTTCACCATGCCGACGCTGCCTGCCCCGTCGCTGTCGCAGGCGCCGCTGGTGGTCATGGTCGCGCTGCTCTGCGGAGTGCTCGGCGTCGCCTACAACCGCGCCGTGATGGCCGGGCTGCGGTTCGTCGACACGACTCGCGTCCCGGTGGTCGTCCGTTCGCTCGCCATCGGGGCCGCGGTCGGGCTGCTCGCCTGGCTCGCCCCGGGCTGGGTGGGGAGCGGCGACAACCTGACCCAGGACGCGCTCCTCGGTCACGGGGCCGTCGCGACCGTCGTCCTGATGCTGGCGGTGCGCTTCGCCCTCGGCGTCGTCTCCTACGCCGCGAACACGCCAGGCGGGCTGTTCGCTCCCATGCTCGTGCTCGGCACCGAGAGCGGTCTCCTGGTCGGGCTGGTCGCGGCGAAGGTGACGACGCTGGCGCCGGGGATGGCCGCAGCCCTCGCCCTGACCGGGCTCGCCGCGTTCTTCACCGCCAGCGTCCAGGCGCCGGTCACCGGACTCATCCTCGCCACCGAGATGACCGGCTCGGTCACCTGGCTTCCGCCGATGCTCGGCGCGGTCGCGCTCGCGATGCTGCTCGCCCGGCTCCTCGGGGGCATCCCGATCTACGACGCGCTCACGGCGCGGTCGGCCCACAACGCGCGGGTCAACCTCGAGGACAAGGGCCTCGTGGCCTGAGCGCGCGGCCTCGGGCTCGCCGCCTACGCGATGTCGTGCACGAACTCCGAGAGCTGGGTGAGGTTGCGACACTCCACCATCGGCACGAGCGCGCCATAGCGCGCGGCCTCGGAGTCGCCGGTGTCCCACTGCCGGCGCGCCTCGGGGTTGAGCCACCAGGCGTGCCGCGACGCGTCGACCATGCGGCGGAGCGCGTCGAGCCGGAGGTCGGAGTAGTTGTTGCGTGCGTCGCCGAGGATCAGCAACGACGAGCGCGGGGTCAACGCGTCGGCGTACTCCTCGGCGAACGTCGCGAAGGCGCGACCATAGTTCGTCCGGCCGAAGAGTGCGGCGTGCTCGGACGCCTGCACCAGCCGCGTCATGGTGTCCGCGAGGTCGCCGCCCGGGCGGAAGTACGGCGTGACCTCATGGACCGTGTCCACGAACGTGAACGCCCGCACCTTGCTGAACACCTCCTGCAGCGCGAAGACGAGGAGCAGCGTGAAGGAGGCGAAGTTGGCGACCGAGCCGGACACGTCGCACAGCACGACCAGCTCGGTGCGGTGGGGCCGCCGCGGCTTGTGGCGCGTCTCGAGCGGGACCCCGCCGGAGGCGATCGAGGAGCGGATCGTACGGCGCATGTCGAGCGGACCACGGCGCCGGGTGTGCTGCTCGCGCGCGAGCCGGGCCGCCAGCCGTCGCGCCAGCGGGTAGATCTCGCGCCGCAGCCGGTCGACGTCCGCGCGCCGCATGTGCAGGAAGTCGAGTCGGTCGAGGGTCGGCGTGACGTGGACGTTGACGAGGTGCTGAGGTCCGCGCTCCTCGACGATCCGCCGACGGGAGTCGGCCTCGACCATCCCGCTGAACTCGCCGACCCTCCGACCGACGGTCCGCTCGGCCTCCTCCGCGGTCCAGCCAGCCAGGCGCAGGCCGGCCACCAGGCTGGCGACCAGCTCCTCCGGGGAGACGCGCCGCAGGGCGGTGTAGGACGACCACGAGCTCAGCCCCGGCCCACGACCCGGCATGGCGCCGAACCGCGCCATCGCCTCCGCAGCCAGCGCCCGGAGCCGCTCGGTGTCGTCGGCGCGCAGCGCCTCCTCCAGCTCGCCGCGGAACGCGTCGAGCGCCTCGGGACCGTCCTTCACCGGTGGCGGCTCGCCCTCGTCGCCGGCCTCGTCAGCGTCCCCGAGCGACGCGGCGCCCTCGCCCACCAGGCGCGGGAAGTAGAGCTCGAAGACCGCGTCGAACGTGGGACGCAGCGACTGCTTCTTCACCAGCGCGGCGGCGTACGCGTCACGCACCGTCTCGCGGGAGGACCAGCCGATCGCCGAGATCGCGGCCACCGCGTCCAGGTCCTCGGCGAGCGAGACCGGCAGCCCGGCGCCGCGCAGGGCGTGGAGGAAGGCGAGGTGGCGGTCGAGGAGGGTCATCCGCGCGGCCTCATCGCAGCCGGAGCTCCTTGATCGCGCGCTCCTGGTCGGAGACGTGCTTGAGGACGACGCCCAGCGTCTCGCCGATGGCGGCCTCGGTGAGGTCGTCGATCTCGAGCGCGATGAGGGTGCGCGCCCAGTCGACCGACTCGGCGATCGAGGGCGCCTTCTTGAGCTCGAGCTCGCGGAGCCGCGCGACGACGGCGACGAGCTGCGCGGCGACCTTGTCGTCGAGGTCGGGCACCTGCGACGTCACGATCGACCGCTCCCGCTCGACACCCGGGTAGTCGAGGTGGAGGTAGAGGCAGCGCCGCTTGACCGCCTCCGACAGCTCGCGGGCGGCGTTCGAGGTGAGGACGACGAACGGGCGTCGTACGGCGGCCACGGTGCCGAGCTCGGGGATCGTCACCTGGAAGTCGCTGAGCACCTCCAGGAGCAGCCCTTCGACCTCCACGTCGGTCTTGTCGACCTCGTCGACGAGCAGGACCGTCGGCTCCTCCCGGCGGATGGCGGTGAGCAGCGGCCGGGTGAGCAGGAACTCCTCGCTGAAGATGTCGTCGTGGGTCTGCTCCCAGGCGCCCTCCCGGTCGAGCACCGCCGACGACGTCGCCTGGATCCGGAGGAGCTGCTTCTTGTAGTTCCACTCATAGAGCGCCCGGGCCTCGTCGAGCCCCTCGTAGCACTGCAGCCGCACGAGCTCGGCCCCGGTCGCGCGCGCGACCGCCTTCGCCAGCTCGGTCTTGCCCACCCCGGCGGGCCCTTCGACGAGGACCGGCTTCTCCAGCGCCCCGGCGAGGTAGGCGGTCGTCGCGGTCGCCGCGTCGGCGAGGTAGCCCACGCCCTCGAGGCGCTGCGCGGCGTCGGACGGCGAGGAGAACCACGAGGTCATGACGAGAGGCTAGGCCATGCCGTTTCGCGTCCCACTCTCAGCGCGACCTCAGCCTGGGATGGCACGCTTGGGGCGTGACCAGTGCCGTGAACAAGCCTCGCGTCCTCGTCGTCGACGACGACAAGGCGGTGCGCGAGTCCCTGCGCCGGTCGCTGGAGTTCAACGGCTATGACGTCGCGCTCGCCGGTGACGGGGCCGAGGCGCTCGCCGGGATCGCCGGTCACGTCCCCGACGTCGTCGTCATGGACATCATGATGCCGAGGCTCGACGGCATCGAGACCACGAAGGCGCTGCGGGCCGCCGGCAACGACGTCCCGATCATCGTCCTCACCGCGCGCGACTCGGTCGGCGACCGCGTCGAGGGGCTCGACGCGGGCGCCGACGACTACCTCACCAAGCCGTTCGCGCTGCAGGAGCTGCTGGCCCGGCTCCGAGCGCTGCTGCGCCGTGCCGTGCCGGCCGAGGGCGCCGACGACGAGGTCCTCACCTTCGCCGACCTCGCCATGAACGTCGCGACCCGTGAGGTCACTCGCGGTGAGCGTCGCATCGACCTGACCCGGACGGAGTTCACGCTGCTCGAGATGTTCCTGCGCCGGCCGCGCCGCGTGCTGGAGCGGGCGTTCATCCTCGAGGAGGTCTGGGGCTACGACTTCCCGACGACGGCCAACTCGCTCGAGGTCTACGTCGGCTATCTGCGCCGCAAGACCGAGGCCGCCGGCGAGCCCCGCCTGATCCACACCGTCCGTGGCATCGGATACGTGCTGAAGGACTCATGACGCTCCACCCCGCCGGCTGGCACTACCGCCGGTCGCTCGCCAGCCGGATCACCCTCCTCACCACGATCGCCGTGGGGATGGTCGTCGCGCTCATCGCGATCGGGGTCTACCTCGTCGTACGCCTGCAGTTCCAGGCCGCCATGGACGACTCGCTCCTCTCGCGCGCGCGGAGCGCAGCCGCCGACGTCGCCGCCGTGCAGACCAGCGGCGACGACGTCCGTTACGTCCCCCCGTCGTGGCTGCTGCACGCGGGCGACATCCAGGTCGGGCTGGTCCAGTCCAACGGCTGGTGGGTGGCCAATGAGGACCGGACCGCCTTCCCGCACCCCGCGGGTCCGGAGGTCGCGGTCGCCGAGGGCAAGGCGAACTACTCGATCCGCACCGTCCCGACGGCGCAGGCGACCTACCGCGTGGCCGCCGTGCCGCTGACCAACCAGCCCGGTACGGCGCTGCTGGTCGCCGAGTCCCTCGACGCCCAGCAGCACGTCTACAAGCGGCTCGGGCTCGTCATGCTGTTCTTCGGCGCGGCCGGCGTGATCACCGCGAGCCTGGCCGGCTGGGGCGTCGCCAACGGCAGCCTGCGGCCCGTACGCCGCCTGACGGGCGCCATGGAGCAGCGGGCGCGCACGGAGGACCTCACCCCGCTCCCGGTCGAGGGGGACGACGAGATCGCCAGCCTCGCGACGTCCTTCAACCGGATGCTCGACGCGCTGGCCGCGTCGCGCAACCGGCAGCGCCAGCTGGTCGCGGACGCGTCGCACGAGCTGCGTACGCCACTGACGTCGCTGCGGACCAACATCGAGCTCCTCACCGAGGCCGACGAGTCCCTCGAGCGCGGCCAGCGGCGTGAGCTGCTCGGTGACGTCCACGCCCAGATCGAGGAGCTCACGACGCTCATCGGCGACCTGGTCGAGCTGGCCCGTGACGAACCGCCCATGCCGGTCGTCGAGGCCGTCGACCTCGTCGACGTCGTCGACCAGGCCCTCGCCCGGGTCCGGCTCCGGGCGCCGTCGGTCCGCTGGCAGGTCGACGTGGACCACTGGTGGGTGCTCGGGGAGGCGGCGGGCCTCGAGCGCGCCGTCACCAACCTGCTCGACAACGCCGCCAAGTGGAGCCCCCAGACCGGCACGGTCCACGTCGCGCTCGACGCCGGCACGCTCACCGTCGACGACGAGGGACCGGGGATTGACGAGGCGGACCTGCCGCACGTCTTCGACCGGTTCTACCGCTCGGCCGAGTCCCGCGGCATGCCCGGTAGCGGGCTCGGTCTGGCGATCGTGCGCCAGATCGCGGAGCGCAACGGCGGCTCGGTGGAGGCGGAGCGCTCGCCGTACGGTGGAGCCCGGCTCGCCCTCCGGCTGCCCGGCTCACCCCATCCGATGCCCACCACTCGACCCTTGGGAGTCCACGTCCCGTGACGTCCCGACGCCGCGCCGCCCTGATCCGTCGCGCCCTGCCGACGACGGCGATCGCCCTGCTGCCCCTGTTGCCCGCGCTGGTCGCCTGTGGCGGCGCGACGCCGTCCGCCGAGTCGTCGCCCTCGGCGAGCCCGTCGGCGTCCGGGGCGGCGTCCGGGTCGGCGTCCGGGTCGACACAGTGGCCGACGATCAACCCGTGCGACGGGCTCGACCCGGCGCCGGTGGCGCAGGCGCTGGGCTGGTCGCTCAAGGTCGACAAGGGCACGAGCACCAACGCCCGCTGTGCGCTGCTGCCCACGAAGGACGGCGGGCCGACGTACGAGCTCAACTATCTGTGGTTCCCCGGCGGTCTCGACGCCGCCTGGAACACCATCCAGGCGCCGCCGGGCGCCGTCACCCGCCCGCGCGTCAAGGGCGCCGACGCCACCCGGCTGGTCGTCTACCGGACGAAGAAGGCGTTCTACGTCAGCGGATTCGTGCAGAACGGGTCGCTGATCCAGTCCTTCAACGGCCTCGCGCTGGCGCCGTACGACGCCACCCGCATGCGCCGGGCCGCGCTGGTGCTCCTCGGCGAGCTGTCCGCGGGCGCGCCGAAGGACCAGCCGACGCCGGGGGCGTCGGCCAGCGCCTCGCCGTCCGCCTGAGCCCCGTCAGCGCGAGGTCGTGTTGGTCTCGCGCCAGGACCGCTCGAACGGCAGCCGCCAGGCATGCGGCGCGATGAGTTGGTGGATCGCGTTGGGCCCCCACGAGCCGGGGGCGTAGAGCCGGACCGGCGGCGGCGCGTCGAGCAGCGGCTGGGAGATCTCCCAGAGCGTCTCGATGCCCTCGGCGGTGGTGAAGAGGGTGTGGTCGCCGCGCATCGCGTCGTGGATGAGCCGCTCGTAGGCCTCCAGCACGCTGCCCGCGGAGGAGGTGTCCGAGGTGGCGAACTGCATCGAGAGCTTCTCGAGCTTCATCCCGGGGCCGGGCCGCTTGCCATAGAACGACAGCGACATCTTCGACTGGTCGGCGAGGTCGAAGGTGAGGTGGTCGGGGCCCTGGGTGCCGGCGTTGGAGCCGGCGGGGAACATCGTGAGCGGGGGCTCCTTGAACGCGATCGAGATGATCCGCGCGCCTTCGGCCATCTTCTTCCCGGTGCGGAGGAAGAACGGCACGCCGGCCCAGCGCCAGTTGTCGATGATGACCTTGAGCGCCACGAACGTCTCGGTGTCGGAGTCGTCGGCGACTTCCTCCTTGCCGCGGTAGCCCATGTACTGCCCGCGGACGACGTTCTTCGGGTCGAGCGGCCGGATCGACCGGAAGACCTTGTTCTTCTCATCCGAGATCGGGCCGGGGGCCAGCGAGGTCGGCGGCTCCATCGCCATGAAGGCGAGGATCTGCATGAGGTGGGTGACGACCATGTCGCGGTAGGCGCCGGTCGACTCGTAGAACGCCGTACGCCCCTCGAGGCCGAGCGTCTCGGGGACGTCGATCTGGACGTGGTCGATGAAGTTGCGGTTCCAGATCGGCTCGAACAGCCCGTTGGCGAAGCGGAACGCCAGGATGTTCTGCGCCGCCTCCTTGCCGAGGAAGTGGTCGATCCGGAAGATCTGCTCCTCGGCGAAGACCTCGTGGATCTTCGCGTTGAGGACCTTCGCCGACTCCAGGTCGGTGCCGAACGGCTTCTCCATGATGATCCGCGCGTTCTCGACGAGGTCGGCCTCCTCGAGCTGGCGGATCACGTCGAGCGCGGCCTTCGGCGGCACGCTGAGGTAGTGGAGCCGGCGCACGTCGCGGCCCAGCGTCGCGAGCTTCTTCTCCGCGGCCTTGACCGCGTCGGCGAGCTCGTGCGGGCCCTCGGCCGTGGAGACGTAGGTGAGCATCTGGGCGAAGGGCTCCCACCGGGCGTCGGTGATCGTGCCCTTGCCGAACTCCTCGCACGCCTGCCGGGCGAGCTTGAGGAAGTCCTCGTCCGCCATCGTCTCCAGGGAGGTGCCCACGATCATCGCGTCACGCAGCAGCCCCGCCTCGAAGAGCCGGAGCAGCCCCGGCAGGAGCTTGCGGCGCGCGAGGTCTCCGGTCGCGCCGAAGAGCACGATGACGTGGGGCTGTGCCCGGTCCTGGGACCGTTCGTCAGTGGTTGCCATGGTGCTGTCCACGGTATTACCTCCCTCAACCACCGGCCAACCAGTCGGTGGCCGGTGTCGCTCACACCGGCGAGCGACCCGACGACAGTACGCCGACGATCCGCTCGGCCTTCCAACACGACTCCGCCCACTCCTCCGCGACGTCGCTGCGCACCGTGATCCCGCCCCCGGTGCCGATGGTCCAGCGCCCGTCGCCGGCCGTCGTCGTACTCCGGATGACGACGCCCAGGTCGGCCTCGTCGGCCGAGATGGTGCCGAAAGCGCCGGCGTAGGCCCCGCGCGGCGTCTGCTCGGCGCGGGCGATCAGCGCCATCGTCCGCTCCTTCGGGGCGCCGGTCATGGAGCCGGCCGGGAAGAGCGCACGCACGGCGTCGAGCGGGCCGATGCCGGCCCGGAGGCGGCCGCGGACCGTCGTGACGAGCTGGTGGACGCTCGCATAGGACTCCACCCCCATCAGGATCGGGACCGTCACCGTCCCCGGCTCGCAGACGATGGAGAGGTCGTTGCGCAGCAGGTCGGTGACGATGAGGTTCTCGCTGCGGAACTTCGGGTCCGTCCGGAGCTGGCGGGCGTGGTGCTCGTCCCGCTCCGGATCCGCGTCGCGCGGCGTCGTCCCCTTGATCGGCTTGGTCTCGACCCAGCCGTCGGCGATCCGGGCGTAGCGCTCCGGGCTGCTGCCCACCAGCCAGGCCCGCGCCCCGGGGATGTCGTGCTGCAGGAATCCGGCGTACGGCGCCGGGTTGGCCGCACTGAGCCGGGCGAACGCCTCCGCGGGGTCGACGTCGGCGTCCACCGTCAGCCGGTAGGTCAGGTTGGTCTCGTAGGTGTCGCCCGCGTGGAGCGCCTCCTGGACCTCGGCGAACGCGGCGGCGTACCAGGCGGGAACGGGGGGCGGAGGTTGTGAGTGTGAGCGCGGTCCATAGGCCTCGCTCACACTCACAACCTGCGATGGCGTCCCGGTCGCGAGCAGCAGCACCGCGTCCGGCACGTCGCCGCCGCTGAGCGCGGGCAGGTCGGTCCGGCAGGCGTAGCCGAGGTAGCCGACGGCGGTGACCCCTTCGGTGAGGTGGTCGCGGAGGACGTCCCAGATGTCGTCGCCGACGACCTCGGAGCGACCGTCGGTGTGGCGGGTCACCTCGCGCCGACCGGCGTCGAAGGTGAGCGAGACGTCGTCGTCGGCCAGCTCGAAGCGCCGACCAGCGGCGATCGCGTAGCGCGCCGCGCCGGCGGCGCTGGCCGCGCCTCGGGCGCCACCCGCGGCCCAGGTCACGCCAGCGCCGCCGGCGTGGCGGCGAGGAAGTTGGCGACCATCCGGGCGCCGGCCTCGCTCAGGACCGACTCGGGGTGGAACTGCACGCCCTCGAGGGGACGGGTCCGGTGACGGACGCCCATGACGACGCCGTCCTCGCTCCGGGCGGTGACCTCGAGGCAGTCCGGCAGCGCGGTGGCCGCCAGCGAGTGGTAGCGCACGGCGCCCAGCGGCGACGGCAGCCCGGCGAAGACGCCCCGGCCGTCGTGCGTGACGGTGGCGACCTCGCCGTGGACGGGCGTGACGCGGTCGACGCGGCCGCCGTACGCCGTCACCAGGCCCTGCATGCCGAGGCAGACGCCGAGGGTCGGCAACGTCTGGAGCCGGAGCAGCTCCCGACCGACCGCGAAGTCGCGCGGCTCGTCGGGGTGGCCGGGGCCCGGCGAGAGTACGACGTGGGTGTAGCGCGCCAGGTCGGTGAGCGTGACCTCGTCGTGCTCGACCACGTCCGGCAGCTCGCCGGTGACCTCGGCGACGAGGTGGACGAGGTTCCAGACGTAGGAGTCGCGGTGGTCGACGACCACGACGCGGGGCGTGCTCATGACGAACTCATGACGACAGGACGTCGTTGACCAGGCCGAGCAGCAGGTCGTAGCCGCGCTCGGTGAGGATCGACTCGGCGTGGAACTGGATCCCGCGGAAGTGCGGACCCGCGATCGCGTGGATGTCGCCGCTCGCCGGGTCTGCGTCGACGAGGACGCCGTCGGGGAGGCCGCCGTCCGGCCGGTCGGTGGCGACCCGGCCGACGAAGGTGTTGTAGAACCCGACCCGCTCGGTGCGCGCCGCGCCGGTCGTCGCGGTGAGCCGCACCGGCGACTGGGTGCCCTGGAAGACGATGTCCTTGTAGTGCAACTCGATCCCGAGCTCGTGGCACAGCGCCTGGTGGCCGAGGCAGACGGCCAGGAACGGCCTCCGCGTCGTGAGCAGCTCGTCCACGGCCGCGCGCAGCTGGCGCATCTTGGGGTCGGCATCGTCGCGGGGGTCACCGGGACCCGGCCCGACGATCACCAGGTCGGCGTCGTCGAACGCGCCGGGGGCGTACTCCTCGTGGCGCACGACCGTGCTCTCCAGACCGATCACGCGCAGGATGTGGCGCAGCATCTTCACGAAGTCGTCCTCGCCGTCGAGGATGACGACCCGCTTGCCGGCGTACGGCGGCTCGTCGTGGTCCTCCTCGGCCTGGTCGGTGAGCCAGAACGTCGAGAGGCGGCGGTTGCGGGCGTTGAGCGCGACGAGCACGTCGTCGTCGGTGACGAGCTCGGAGACGTCCTGGGCCAGCGCGGCCGCGGGCGGCACGAGGCCGAAGGCGCTCAGGATGCCGCCGGCCTTGGCGTGGGTCTCGGCGACCTCGTACGCCGGATCGGAGTCGCGCACCAGCGTCGCCCCCGCGGTCACCTTGAGCCGCCCGTCGAGCGAGACGTCGGCGGTGCGGATGACGATCGGGCTGTCGACCACCGGCGCGCCGGCGGTGTCACGACCGAGGACGGCGAGCGCGGCGCCGTAGTAGCCGCGGCCCTCGGGCTCGTACTTCTTGATCAGCCGGCAGGCGTTCTCGACCGGCGAGCCGGTCACGGTGGCGGCGTACATCGTGTCGCGCAGGACCTCGCGGGGGTCCTTGGTGGTGCGCCCGGCGAGGAGATACTCGGTGTGGATCAGGCGCGACATCGGCTTGAGGAACGGCCCGAGCACCTGGCCGCCCTCGTCGCAGAGGTCGCACATCATCTTGAGCTCCTCGTCGACGACCATGAAGAGCTCGTAGATCTCCTTCTCGTCGCGCAGGAAGTCGAGGAGCTGGCTCTTCAGCGCGGTCGCGTCGCCGGTGGCGCCGGTGGACACCTCGGCCGGGATCTCCTTCGGCAGCCGGAAGGTGCCGGAGATCGGGTTCATCCGGACGTCGCCGCCGTGCACGCTGACGTGGCGCTCCGGGCTCGCGCCGATCAGGTAGCGGTCGCCGGTGAAGAAGACGTAGGTCCAGTAGGCACCTCGCTCGCGCTCGAGCAGACGCTTGAAGACCGCGAGCGCCTTGGTGTGGTCCCAGTCCTCGACCTGCGCACGGTAGTGGCGGCCGATGACGAGGTTGGCGCCCTCGCCCTGGCCGATCTCCTCCTCGATGATCGACTTCACGACATCGGCGTACGCCGCGTCGTCGGTCTCGAAGCCGCCGCGGTCGGCGAACGTGATCTCGACGTCGTCGATCGCCTCGACGATCTCGGCGACGGAGAACTCCTGCTCGGACTCGACGTCGACCACCACGAGCGGTGTGCCGTCGTCGTGCGCCTCGAACCCGCGTTCGGCGACCTGCCGGAACGGCACCGCCAGGAGGCGGTCGCAGAGCCGACCCTCCGGCGGCACTCCGTCCTCGAGGGGGACGTCGAGCAGCGACTCCACCACCGAGCGCGTCCCGCCCAGCAGCCCGACCGTCGCGCGGTCGCCCGCGCGCGTGGAGCGCCGCACCATCGCCCACGCCTCGTGCCCCAGGAGCGCGTCGATCGCGGTGCGGACATCACTCTGGGCGGTCATGGGACGAGCGTAATCGGCCGCCTCCATCGGGCGACGAGGTGTTCCGTCGTGCGGGCGCGGAGCGGCCTCAGGACAGCGTCGTGAGGAGCTGGGTGGCGCGGGTGAGGACGACGTAGAGCGTGGCACGGCCGGTGGCGGACTCGTCCTCGATCTCCTGCGGGCGGCAGACGACGATTCCGTCGAACTCCAGACCCTTGGTGTCGAGGCCGGTGAGGACGACGATGCGGTCCTCGCCCGAGGGCACGGAGGCCGCGTCTGCGGCGGAGGCCGCGGCCGAGGGCGCGTCGGCGGCGAACTCCGGCCAGGAGGCGAGCCAGCCGTTGACCTCCGCGCGCCGGGCGACCGGGACGACGATGCCGATGGTGCCCGGGACCTGCCCGGCGATCTCGGCGACCGCCTCCCGGGTGGCCGCCTCGAGGTCCGGGACGCCCTCGCGCGCGACGGGCTCGACGCCGGTCGACCGGACGGCGGTCGGCAGGTCGGCGTCGAGGCCGACCCGCTCGGCGTAGGCGGCGGCGAAGGCGTAGATCTCCGCGCTGTTGCGGTAGTTCGTGGAGAGGTGGAACCGGTGGATCGGCTTGCCCTCGAGCGCGGCGTCGCGCGCAGCGGCAGCCTCCTCCGGCACCGGCCAGGACGACTGCGCCGGGTCGCCGACGATCGTCCAGGACGCCGTCCGGCCCCGTCGACCGACCATGCGCCACTGCATCGGCGTCAGGTCCTGCGCCTCGTCGATGAGGACGTGGGCGAACGGGTCGTCGTCGAGGCGGTACGTCGGCGGGGTCCAGGCGCGACCGGAGGAATACTCCCGGTCGGCCGCGGTCAGCAGCTCGCCGATGTCGATCCCGCTGTCGTCACGGTCGCGCTCGTCGGCGGCCTGCTCCGGCACGTCGCCGATCGCGTAGCGCAGCTCGTCGAGCAGCGGGACGTCCTCGATCGCCAGGTCCGCGTCGGCGGTGGTGCGGCCCGACCAGCTCTTGAGGAGCAGCTGCTGCTCGTCGTACGACAGGACGCCGTCGGCGACGCGGGCGAGGAACTCCGGCTCGTGCAGCCAGCCGAGGACCTCCCGGGCCTCGAGCGGCGGCCACCAGGCGGCGGCGAACTGGACGAACTCGTCCTGGTCGAGCATCTCCTCGACGAACGCCTCCTTGCCGCGCTCGCGGCCGCGGTCGCTGCGGACCTGACGCCACAGGATGTCGAGGAGCGCGCCGGGGACGCGCCGGATCTGCTGGTTGCGGCGGCCCTGGCCCATGAGCTGGCGACGCAGCTGCCCGAGCCGGCCGCGGTCGAGCCGCAGGACGTCGTCGCGGTAGAAGATCCGGAACTCCGTGGGCGACCCCGGGGCCTGCTGGCGGGAGGTACGCCGCAGCACCTCGGCCATCCGGACCGAGCCCTTGACGTCGGCGACGGCGGACTCGTCGTGCCGCGTCGCGCGTACGCCGTCGACGACCTCGCCCAGGGAGCGCAGCGCCACCGCGGTCTCACCGAGCGAGGGCAGGACGCGCTCGATATAGCGCATGAAGACGCCGCTCGGGCCGACGATGAGCACGCCGCCGGACTCGTAGCGCCGCCGGTCGGTGTAGAGCAGGTAGGCCGCGCGGTGGAGCGCGACGACGGTCTTCCCGACGCCCGGGCCGCCGGAGATCATCGTGACGCCCTTGCCGGGCGCCCGGATCGCCTTGTCCTGCTCGGCCTGGATGGTGGCGACGATGGAGTGCATCTGCCGGTCGCGGGCCCGGGACAGCTGCGCCATCAGCGCGCCCTCGCCGACGATCGGCAGCTCCACGCCGCGCTCGGCCGCGCGCTCGGCGGCCTCCGCGTCGAGCAGCTCGTCCTCGACGCCGACGACCTGCTGGCCGTCGGAGCGGAGCACGCGGCGCCGGACCACGCTGCGCGGCTCTACCGCGGTGGCCTGGTAGAACACCGCCGCGGCCGGCGCGCGCCAGTCGACGAGCAGGGAGTCGCGGTTGGCGTCGCGGAGGCCGATCCGGCCGATGTAGCGCGGCTCGCCGTCGACCTCCGGGTCGAGGTCGAGACGGCCGAAGACCAGCCCCTCGTGGGCGGCGTCGAGCTGGGCGATGCGGCGCGCGGCCTGGAAGACCATCGCGTCGCGCTCGACCAAGCCGCCCTCGTGACCGAGGCGGCCGCGGTCGTGGCCCTCCTTGGCCAACTGCTGCGCCGCCTTGGCCGACTCCTCGAGCTGGGCGTAGACCCGATCCACGAACTCCTGCTCATGCGCGATCTCGCGCTCGATCAGCTCGTCACTCAACGCCGACTGTTCCCCCACCTCGCAGGACCGGACGCTCGCCCGCGCGCGTGCGCGGGCGGCAAGTGCTCAAGCCTACCGCGAGCGAGGGACGAGACCGCGGGGCCTACTTCTTCCGGGTGAGGAACGCGGTCATCGCCTCGCGCGCCTCGTCGGAGCCGAAGAGCCGGGCGGAGAGGTGGGCCATGTCCTCGCCCCGGGCGTCGATGTGCTGGACCAGGTCGCGGACCAGGAGCCGCTTGGTCTCGCGGAGCCCCTGCGGGGAGCCGGCGCCGAGGGCGGCGACGATCCCCGCGACGGTCTCGTCCAGGACGTCGGCGGGGACGGCCTGCGTCAGCAGGCCCATCTCGACCGCCTTGGCGGCGTCGAAGGGCTCCCCCGTCAGCATCGCGTACGACGCCGCGCGGGCGTCGACCCGCGGCAGGATCGTGAGCGAGATGGCCGCCGGGGCGAGGCCGAGGCGCACCTCCGTGAGCGCGAAGCTGACCGTGTCGGCGGCGACCGCGATGTCGGCGGCGGCCACCAGCCCCAGGCCGCCGGCCCGGACCGGTCCCTGCACCTTCGCGACGACCGGCTTCGTCAGCGCGACGATCGTGCGCTGGAGCCGGACGATCGTGCGGGCGCCCTCCTCCATGCCGGTGGTCGCCGCCTCTGACAGGTCGGCGCCGGCACAGAAGACCTTCCCCGCCGCCTGCAGCACGACGACCTTCACGGCCGTGTCCTTGTCGGCGGACTGCAGCGCCGTGAAGAGCTCCGTGACGAGCCGCTGCGACAGCGCGTTGCGGTTGTGCGGGGAGTCGAGGGTGATCGTCGCGACGCCCTCGGACACGTCGTAGTGCACGAGCTCGCCGGTCGCTTCGGAGGTCATGGCCTGCACCTTGCCACAGTGCTTGACTGGGTGGATGGATGCCGTGGAGAAGGCCATGGCGGCCGTCCCGAGGGAGGGCTTCCTGCCGGCGAGCGAGCGGTCGCGGGCGTCGTACGACGGACCGCTGCCGATCGGCCACGGCCAGACGAACTCCCAGCCGCGGACCGTCGCGGACACGCTCCGCCTGCTTGCGGTCGAGCCCGGCCAGCGGGTCCTCGACGTCGGCTCCGGCTCGGGCTGGACGACGGCGATCGCCGCGGAGCTGGTCGGCCCGAACGGGTCCGTCGTGGGCGTGGAGCTGGAGCCGGACCTGGTGGCGTTCGGACAGGCCAACCTCGCCGCCTCCGGCCGTCCCTGGGCGCGGATCGAGCAGGCCCGTGGCGGCGTGCTCGGGTGGCCGGACGGGGCGCCGTACGACCGCATCCTCGTCTCCGCCGAGACCGCGACGCTGCCGCAGGAGCTGGTCGACCAGCTGAGCGAGACCGGCCGGATGGTGGTCCCGGTCCACGGGCGGCTGCTGCTCGTCGAGCGTGAGGGCGGCGAGGTGCGCACCAGCGAGCACGGGTGGTATCGCTTCGTGCCGCTGCGCTGACCCGGGGTCGATGCGGGCTCGGTCAGCCGCGCTTGCGCAGGCGCGGGTCTTCGGGGTCCTCGGGCGGCTTGGGCAGCGGCCGGAGGTGGGCGCGACGAGTGGGCGGCGGCCCGGTGGGCCCCGACGGCGTCGGCCCGGCGGCCCGCCCGCTGCCGGGGTCGGGCGCCACGCCCGGCTCGGTGGCATAGCCCGGCGGGCGGCTGAGCTCGTCCATCGACCGGGTGCGGATCTTGCGGGTGTTCTTCTGCAGCCACGAGGGGTCCATGACGATCTCGTGGGTGTGGCCGTCGCGCTGGTCGAAGGTGACCGACACCGTCTCGAAGCCCTTGTGACGCTGCATCAGCGCATAGCCGGCGTAGGCGCGCCGGTCGGCCTCGGTCAGGTCGACCCGGTCGGTGAACGGGGTGAGAAGCGCGCGTGGCCACAGGTGGCGGGCGATGACGACGTTGACCTCGATCGCCAGCACTCCCATCACCGCGGCGATGTAGATGAAGCCGACCAGACCGAGGACCAAGGCGAAGGTCTTGTTCATGCCCGCCGTCGCGCCGATGACCCGGCTGACGTAAATCGTGCCGAAGAACTGCAGCGTCTGCCACAGCACCGCGAAGGTGAGCGCGCCCGGCAACGCGTTGCGGAAGGAGTGGTCGCGGGTGGTCGCCAGCCGGAACAGGACGGTCAGCATCGCGGTGACGATGGCGACCGTGCCGATGGTGACCAGCCAGCGGGTCACCTCGTCGGCCCGGGTGCCGAACGCCTCGGTCTGCCCGAAGAGTGTGGAGAGCACCGAGACGCCGAGAACGGCGACGCCCGCGGTCGCGAGCAGGACGAGGCTGCGCAGGCGCAGCAGGAACGGGTTGGGACGGCTGTTGCGCGGCACCGACCAGGCCGTGTTGACGGTGTTCTGGATCGCCTGGCCCAGCCCCATCGCGCCGTAGAGCGCGGTGACGGCCCCGACGATCACACCGCCGGTCGAGCCGTGCAGCGCCTTGCGGCCGAGCTGGTCGCCGATGATCGGGAACTGGCTGAGCGCCGAGTTGAGCAGTTCGTCCTGCAGGTGCGGGTTGCTCTGCAGGAAGAAGCCGAGGATCGAGGAGCCCAGCAGCAGCAGCGGGAAGATCGCGATGAACGCGTAGTAGGTGACGATCGCGGCGAGGTAGTTGCCCTGGTCGTCGAAGAACTTGTAGATGACGCCGAGCGGGAACGCGATCAGAGGGACCCGGCGCTGAGCCCGGTCCACCGCTTGCACCACGCCGGCCACGGGTTCAGGCTACCCGTGATCTGGTTTGGAACCCGTCATCGTGGGCAGGACGCAGGCAGCCGCCCGAGCGCACCGCTCGGGCCCTCTGCCTGAAAGGCCCTGTGATGTCGCACTACGGCACGCCGCCGGACCCGTTCTCCACGCCCGCCCAGAACCAGCCGTACGGCGCCCCGCCGCCCCCGCCGCCGGGCTATGGCACCCCGCCGGGCTACCCGGCGCCGCCGGTCGCCGCCGGGCGCTACGCGCACTGGGGACAGCGCCTCGGGGCATTCCTCATCGACGGGCTGCTCGGCGCGATCGCCGCGGCACCGGTCTGGATCGGCGAGATCATGATCGCCGCGGGCCAGAAGACCGAGACGATGGACTTCGGTGGTGGGGAGACCTATGAGTACAGCTACGTCCCCGACGGGGTGCGGCACGCCGCGCTGGCGCTCATCCTCCTCGGCGTCCTCACGTCCCTCGCCTTCGGCGTCTGGAACATCATGCTGAAGCAGGGTCGCACGGGCTACTCGATCGGCAAGGGCGTCCTCGGCATCAAGCTGGTCAAGGAGTCGACCGGCCGGCCGGTGGGCCCCTGGCTCGCCCTCGGTCGCCAGATCCTGCACATCCTCGACGAGCTGCCCTGCTACCTCGGTTTCCTGTGGCCGCTGTGGGACCAGAAGCGCCAGACGTTCGCCGACAAGGTGGTCGGCACGGTGGTCATCGTCGAGAAGAAGTAGCGGTCTGGGCCGCGCCCGAAGGCCGACTGAAGCGTACGTGGGCTCAATAGGACTTCGGCAGCCCGAGGGTGTGCATCGCGACGAAGTTGAGGATCATCTCCCGACTCACCGGCGCGATGCGCCCCAGGCGCGCGGCGAGGAGCATGTTGGCCAGGCCGTACTCCTCGGTCAGGCCGTTGCCACCGTGCGTGTGCACCGCGACGTCGGTCGCCGTGCAGGCGACCTCGCCGGCGGCGTACTTCGCCATGTTGGCGTATTCCCCCGCGCCGAGGTCGTCGCCGGCGTCGTAGAGTTCGGCCGCTTTCTGCTGCAGCAGCCGGGACTGCTCGAGCTCGATCTTGACCTTCGCCAACGGGTGCGCGATGCCTTGGTGGGCACCGATCGGGGTGTCCCTCCAGACCGCCCGGTCCCGGGCGTAGGCGACCGCCTTGTCGAGGGCGTAGCGCGCCATCCCGTTGGACAGCGCCGCCCCCATGATCCGCTCCGGGTTGAGCCCGGCGAAGAGCTGGGCCAAGCCTGCGTCGGCGTCGTCGGGGTCCCCGACGAGCGCGTCGCCCGGCAGCCGGACGTCGTCGAAGAACAGGGTGAACTGCTTCTCCGGCATCTGCATGGTCATCGGGATCGGGGTCGCCTCGAGCCCGGCGGAGTCCGTCGGCACGACGAACAGGCACGGCTTGAGCCTCCCGGTCTCGGCGTCGGTGGCCCGCGCGACGACGAGGACGGCGGCGGCCTCGTCGACCCCGGAGATGAACTGCTTCTGGCCGGTGAGCACCCAGCCGTCGCCGTCGCCCCCGTCCGAGAGGCGCCGTGCGGTCGTGGTGATCTTGTGGGAGTTGGAGCCGGCGTCGGCCTCGGTGATCGCGAACGCCATGGTGAAGGAGCCGTCGGCGATCCCCGGGAGCCAGCGGCGCCGCTGCTCGGCGGTGCCGTAGCGGCCGATGATCGAGCCGCAGATGGCCGGGCTGACGACCATGAGCAGCATCGGTGCGCCCGCCGCGGCAGCCTCCTCGAGGACCGCCGCGAGGTCGCCGATGCCGCCACCACCGCCGCCGTACTCCTCGGGGATGTTGACCCCGAGGAAGCCGTGCTTGCCCATGTCGGCCCACAGCTCGGTGGTCTTCTCCCCGGCGCGCGACTTCTCCCGGACGTAGTCCTGGCCATACCTCCCGGCCAGGCCACGGACGGCCTGGCGGAGCGCCCGGCGCTCCTCGGACTCACTGAACGCGCTCATCCCTGCTCCTCCACGACCGCCAGGACCTGACCGGCGGCGACCTGCGCCCCCGGCTCGACATCGATCTGTGCGACCACCCCGTCGACCGGAGCGCTCACGGTGTGCTGCATCTTCATCGCCTCCACGACCAGCAACGGCTGGCCCGCTTGGACCGGGTCGCCGGCCGCGACGGCGACGCTGACCACCGTGCCCGGCATCGGCGCGAGCAGCGACCCCTCGGCGACCTGGTCGGCGGGGTCGACGAAGCGAGGCGTACGCCGCAGCGCGCTGTGGCCACGGGGGCCGTCGACGTCGCACCGCTCCTGCCCGGGCTCACCGGTGACCGCGACCTCGTACGTCGCCCGCACGCCGTCGCGCTCGAGGACGACCCGGTCAGCAGCGGCCGAGACGACCTGCCACCCCTCGACGGTGTAGCCGTCGCGGGTGCCGTACCACTCGACCACCGTCTCGTCCGCGCCGAGCGCGGTGAAGGTCGTGCGCTGCGGCTGGCTGGTGACGTTGCGCCACGCGACCGGAACGCCCGGGCGGCGGGCCCGCTCGGCGAGCGCGAGCACCGCGGCGACCGGAGCGCCGGGGTCGTCGACCGGCTGAACGAAGTTCTGTTCGGCCAGGAGGTCCGTGCTGACCAGGCCGCCGGTGAACTCCGCGGAGGTCAGGATCCCGACGAGTTGGTCGCGGTTGGTGACCAGGCCGTGGATGCGCGCCCTCCGCAGCGCCGCCACCAAGGTGCGGACCGCCTGGTCACGGGTGGGCGCGTGCGCGATCACCTTCGCGATCATCGGGTCGTAGTAGGTGCTCACCGTCGTCCCGGACGCATATCCGGCGTCGACACGGACGCCGTCCGGCCAGGTGAGCCGGGTGAGCAGGCCGGACTGCGGCTGGTAGTCCCGGCTCGGGTCCTCGGCGTAGAGGCGCACCTCGATCGCATGACCTTGTGAGTGCCAGCGCGGGCTATGGGCCTCGCTGGCACTCACAACCTCGCGTCCCTCCGCCACCGCGAGCTGCAGCTCGACGAGGTCGACGCCGTGGACGAGCTCGGTGACGGGGTGCTCCACCTGGAGCCGGGTGTTCATCTCGAGGAAGAAGAAGCGGTCGGACGCGACGTCGTAGAGGAACTCGACGGTCCCCGCGCCGCGGTAGTCGATCGCCTCCGCGGCGGCCTGCGCCGCGGCGTGGAGCGCCGCGCGGGTCGCCTCCGGCAGCGCCGGCGCCGGGGCCTCCTCGACGACCTTCTGGTGGCGGCGCTGGACCGAGCAGTCGCGCTCGCCGAGGACGAGCACGCCTGTGGGCGTCCCGAGCACCTGGACCTCGACGTGGCGGCCGCGCTCGAGGTAGGGCTCGACGAAGACGGTGCCGTCGCCGAACGCCGATGCGGCCTCGGCCCGGGCCGCCTCGATCTCCGCGGGGAGTACGGCGAGGTCATGCACGATCCGCATGCCTCGACCGCCACCCCCGGCGCTCGCCTTGACGAGCAGCGGCAGGTCGGCGGCGGTCGGCTCCGCCGGCGCGCTGAGCACCGGGACGCCGGCCGCCTCCATCAGCTTCTTCGCCTCGATCTTGGAGCCCATCTGCTCGATCGAGTCGGGCTCCGGGCCGACCCAGACGAGGCCGGCGGCCTGGACGGCGCGCGCGAAGTCGGCGTTCTCCGACAAGAACCCGTAGCCGGGGTGGACTGCGTCGGCGCCGGTCCTGCGGGCGGCGTCGACCAGCAGGTCGATGCGCAGGTAGGTCTCCGCCGGAGCGTTGCCCACCAGGCGTACGGCGAGGTCCGCCTCGCGCACGTAGGGCAGCTCGGCATCGACGTCGGAGTGGACCGCCACGGTCTCGATGCCGAGGCGGCGACAAGTGCGGAAGACGCGGCTGGCGATCTCGCCGCGGTTGGCGACCAGGAGTCGGGTGATCACGGGGCGCCTCTCTCTACATCCGGAAGACGCCGAAGCTCATGGCGCCCTCGACCGGTCGGGTGTGGATGACGGAGAGGCAGAGCCCGAGGACCGTCCTGGTGTCGCGCGGGTCGATCACGCCGTCGTCGTACCCCATGCCGGAGAGGAAGAACGGGAGCGACTGCTCCTCGACCATGGTCTCGACCATGTCCTTCACACCCCGGAAGCCCTCGGCGTCGAACGGCTGGCCCTTCGACTCGGCCGACTGCCGGGCGACGATCTCCATCACGCCGCTGAGCTGCTGCGGCCCCATGACCGCGGACTTCGCCGACGGCCAGGTGAAGAGGAAGCGCGGGTCGTAGGCGCGGCCGTTCATGCCGTAGTTGCCGGCGCCGTAGGACGCCCCCATGATCACCGTGAGGTGCGGGACCGTCGAGTTGGAGACCGCGTTGATCATCATCGCGCCGTGCTTGATGATGCCGCCCTGCTCGTAGTCCGCACCGACCATGTAGCCGGTCGTGTTGTGCAGGAAGAGCAGCGGCGTGTCCTTCTGGTTGGCCAACTGGATGAACTGGGCGGCCTTCTGCGCCTCCTCGCTCATCAGCACCCCGCGCGCGTTGGCGACGATCCCGATCTGGTGGCCGAAGAGGCTCGCCCATCCGGTGCACAGCGCCGAGCCGTAGAGCGGCTTGAACTCGTCGAACGCGCTCTGCGGACTTCCTGGGACATTGCCGGGACCGGTCCCGTCCACGATCCGCAGGATCGCCTCACGCGGGTCGAACGGCTCCTTGAGATCGGTCGGGATCAGGTCGAGCAGGCCCTCGGGATCGAGGTCTGGCTCCGCGAACGGGCGGGCGGGGATCCGCGGCCGGTCGAGCCGGGCGACGACGCGGCGGGCGAGCCGGAGGGCGTCGTACTCGTCGACGGCGAGGAAGTCGGCCGAGCCCGAGACCCGGGCATGCATCTCAGCGCCGCCGAGGGACTCGTCGTCGGTCTCCTCGCCGGTGGCCATCTTGACCAGCGGCGGACCGGCGAGGAACACCTTCGCCTGCTCCTTGACCATGATCACGTAGTCGCTCATCCCCGGCACGTAGGCGCCGCCGGCGGTGGAGTTGCCGAAGACCACGGAGATGGTGGGCCGCTTCGCCGCTGAGGCGCGGGTGAGGTCACGAAAGCCGCGCCCGCCCGGGATGAAGATGTCCTTCTGGGTGGGCAGGTCGGCGCCGCCGGACTCGGTGAGGTTGATCGTCGGAAGGCCGTTCTGCTCGGCGATCTCGGCCGCGCGGAACGACTTCTTGAGCGAGTACGGGTTGAGCGCGCCGCCCTTCACCGTCGGGTCGTTGGCGACGATCAGGCACGCGACGCCCTCGACGATGCCGATGCCCGTGACGAGCGAGCCGCCGACCGCGAAGTCCGAGCCCCAGCCGATGAGCGGCTGCAGCTCCAGGAACGGGCTGCCCTCGTCGATGAGCAGCTCGATCCGCTCGCGCGCCAGCAACTTGCCCCGCGCACGGTGCCGCTCGACGTACTTCTGACCGCCGCCAGCCACTGCCTTCGCCAGCTCGGCCTCAAGCTCGGCGATCTTGGCGAGCATGGCCGTACGACGCTCGCTCGGTGCCCCGGTCGCGGCGGTCATCCGGCGTACCCCAGCAGCTTGGCGACCAGGTCGGTCATCACTTCCGTGGCTCCTCCTCCGATCGGCAGGATCCGGGCGTCGCGATAGTGGCGCTCGACCTCGGTCCCGTGCATGTAGCCCGTCCCGCCGTGCAGCTGGACGGCCTGGTCGCAGACGTACGCCGCGGCCTCGACGGCCGTCTGCTTGGCGAGCGCCGCCTCTGCGATCGACTCGGCGGTGACGCCGGTGGCGTCGTACCGGTCCACGACGGCGTGCGTGTAGGTCCGCGCGACCTCGACCTGGCGGTGCATCTCGACGAGCCTGTGGCGCACCACCTGGCGGTCGATGAGCGGCGTGCCGAAGGTGGTCCGATCCCGGCAGTAGGCGGCCGTGAGCGCGAGACTGCGCGCGGCGATGCCGTATGCCTGGACGGCCAGGGCGATCCGCTCCGTCACGAACGCCTCGGCGATGTAGCCGAAGCCGGCGTTCTCCGCGCCGACGAGGTTCGCGACGGGGACGCGCGCATCCACGAAGGCGAGCTCCGCGGTGTCGGAGCAGTGCCAGCCCATCTTGCGCAAGCTCCGGGTGACGGTGAAGCCGGGGGTGTCCTTGTCGATGACCAGGAGGCTGATGCCGCCCGCGCCCGGGCCGCCCGTGCGCACCGCCGTGGTGACGAAGTCGGCGCGCACGCCGGAGGTGATGAAGGTCTTCGCCCCGTTGACGACGTAGTCGGCACCGTCCCGCACCGCCGTCGTGCGCAGGTGGGCGACGTCGGAGCCGCCGTCGGGCTCGGTGATCGCGAGGCTGCCGATGGCCTCACCGGCGAGGGTGGGGCGGACGTAGCGGTCGACCAGGGCGGGCGATCCGTGGCCCGCGATGTGGGGCAGCGCGATGCCGGAGGTGAAGAGGGCCGCCAGCAGGCCCGACGATGCCCCCTCGGCGAGCATCCCCTCGTTGAGGGCGACCACGTCACCCAGGTTGCCGCCCTGCCCCCCGACCTCGTCGCGGAAGCCGAGCCCGATCAGTCCCTGCTTCGCGGCCGCCACGTGCAGGCTGCGGGGCACCTCGCCGGCGTCCTCCCACTCCTGCAGATGCGGCACGACCTCCCGGCGGGTGAACTCCGCGCCCAGCGCGAACAGGTCGTCACGGTCGGTCATCGAGCAGCTCCTCCGGGATGTCGACGAACCGGCTCCGCGCCCATTCGCCCAGTGCCTTCGCCTGCGGGTCGAACCGGGTGGACTCCGCCACCCCGCGCCCGAGCAGGTCGTGGATCACGACGTTGACGCCACGCAGGTTCGGCAGCGGCGTGACCTCGACCTCGAGGGCCGCGGTCTCCGGCAGCAGCGCCCGGATCCAGTCAGGGTTCGCCGTCGCCAGCAGCCAGTCGACCGCCGCGTCCGGTCGGTGCCGTGGGATCCACAGCCCGAGGTTCGCATCGCCGCCCTTGTCGCCCGACCGCGCGTAGACCAGCTCCCCCAGCGGCCGAGAGGTCACCCGTCCCGCGCGAGGAGTCGCTGATTCCCGAATCATCGACTCCTCGGCGGGCATGACTGACGCTTCGGCGGGAAGGACTGACGTCTCGGCGGGAGGGGGAATCTCCTCGACCCTGCCATCAGGGAGGTGGACGGTCTCGGTGACGCGGTCGCGGGCGACGTACGCCGCCTGGTAGACGCCGTAGGGCGACGGCCGCCCCGGCGGCGCGGTGACGTGGAAGCCCGGGTAGGAAGCGAGCGCCAGCTCGATGGCGGGTGCGGTGAAGGCCCGGCCGACGAGGTCGGCGTCGGCGGCCCGCGCGGTCAGCCGGAGGAGGCAGGCGGCGCCCTCCTCGGTCGGCGAGTCCGGCGCCGGCACCCGGGAAGTGGACCAGTGGTAGTCCGGCCCCTCGGGCAGCGCCGGCTCGAGCTGGGCGCGCAGCCAGGCCGCCTTCGCGTCGATGTCGAGGCCGGTGAGGACGAACTCGACGGCGTTGCGGAAGCCGCCGAGCTCGTTGACCGCGACCTTCAGCCGCTCCGGCGGCGCCTCCCCACGGACGCCGGAGATCGCGACCCGGTCCTCGCCCGCCTGCTCGAGCCGGACCGAGGCGAGGTCGACCGTGACGTCGGGGCCGAGATAGCGGGGTCCCTGGATCTCATACAGCAGCTGCGCGGTGACGGTGTCGACCGTGACCACCCCGCCCGTGCCGGGGTGCTTGGTGATGACCACGCTGCCGTCGGCGGCAACCTCGGCGAGCGGGAAGCCGAGGGCGGCAGGACCACCGAGCCCGGCCTCGAGGAAGCCGGAGAAGTTGCCACCCGTCGCCTGCGTGCCGCATTCGACGACGTGCCCCGCGACCACCGCGCCGGCGAGTGCGTCCAGGTCCTCGCGGGTCCAGCCGTGGTGGGCGATCGCCGGACCCACGACCAGCGACGCGTCGGTCACCCGGCCGGTCACCACGACGTCCGCGCCCTCCTCGAGCGCACGCGCGATTCCGAAGGCACCGAGGTAGGCGTTCGCGGTCAGCGCCCCCGGATGGTCATCGAGCCGCCCGCGGAGGTCGTCGCCGTCGACGTAGGCGATCCTCGCGCCCGTCCCGAGCGCCTCGACCGCCTCGGCGAGCCCGCGCGGGTTGAGGCCGCCGGCGTTGGCGACGATCCGCACGCCCTTCTCGAGCGCGAGGTCCAGGCAGTCCTGCAGTTGACGCAGGAAGGTCCGGGCGTAGCCGGCCGCGGGGTCCTTCATCGCGTCCCGGCCGAGGATGAGCATGGTCAACTCGGCGAGGTAGTCGCCGGTGAGGTAGTCGAGCGGTCCGCCCCGCAGCATCTCGCGCATGGCGGAGAGCCGGTCGCCGTAGAAGCCGGAGCAGTTGCCGATCCGCACCGGGTCAGTCACGAGGGGCCCTCCCCTCTCCCGACGGCCCGGCGAACGCCTGGGCGATGCCGAGCCACTGCTCGGCGTCGTCACCGGTCGTCACCAGGTCGGTGTCGCCGCGGTGGATGCGCTGGGTGACCAGCCGGGCGAAGTCGTACGCCGACCCGCGGATGCGCTGGCTCGCGTCCTCCGCACCCCAGGCCCAGGCCTCACCGGACGGCGCGGTGAGCTCGACCCGGAACTCCTCGGTGGGCGGGTCGAGCCGGCGGACGACGTAGGCGAAGTCGCGGGTGCGGACGCCGAGGTGGCACACGTGTCGGATCCGGTCGCTCGGCGCGTAGTCCAGCCCGAGCGCCTCGCGGACGTCGAGCCCGTGCGCCCAGGTCTCCATGAAGCGCGCCGTCGCCATCGACGCCGGCGACATCGCCGGGCCGAACCACGGCAGCCGCTGGCCCTCGGGCACCGCGCGGAGCGCCTCGGCGAGCGTCTGCCGTCCCGCGTCCCAGGTGGTCAGCAGGTCGGTCGAGGGCAGCGTTGCGAGCGCCCTGGCCTCCGTGTCGACGAACCCCTCGGGGTCGTCGAGCCCCTCGGTGACCAGCTCGTCCCAGGCGCTCGGGTCGCCGCTCACGGCCGCCGCGGCGGCAACAGCCGCCTCGTCGGTCCAGGCCAGGTGGGCGATCTGGGTGGCGATGTCCCAGCCCGCGGCGGGTGTCGGCGTCCGCCACCCGGCCTCGCCGAGGCCGGCCACCACCTCCCGCAGCTCGAGACCCTCGAGGGCCAGGTCGCCGAGCAGGTCGTCCAACAGGGTCATGCGGTCTCCTGGTGCTCGTGGGACTCCGTGGGTTCGTGCGATTGCGTCAAGGCCAGCTCACGGTCGAGCACCTCGGCCCACTCGTCGAGGATGCGGTCGCGGCGGCGAGTGTCGTCGGACAGCGTCGCGGCCAGGCCGAGACCGCGGACGAGGTCGAGGGTCGCCTGCAGCAGCTCGCGTACGCCGGCCCGCGACTCGTCCGCGTGGAGCAGCTCGACCGTGCGCTGGTGGAGCTCGCGGCCGATGCGCTGCTCGAGCGGGCCGACCGCGGCGAGCAGTGGCGGGTCGGTGCGCGCCGCGACCCAGAGCTCGAGCGCCGCGGTGAACACCGGTGAGGTGACATGGTCGGCGAGCATGCCGAGGACGCGCCGGGTGCGTCCGGCGCCGTCGGCGATCCGCGCCGCGGCCTGCTCCAGCGCCGCGCCCCGGGCCTCGGTCACGTGCGCGACCGCGGCCACCACCAGGTCGTTCTTCGTCGGGAAGTGGTGGAGCTGCGCTCCGCGCGACACCCCGGCCCGCTGCGACACCAGCGTCGTACTCGTGCCGGCGAAGCCACGCTCCACCAGCAGCTCCACCGTCGCGTCGAGGAGCCGGGCGCGCATGAGGCGCGTGCGCTCCTCCTGGGGGACGCGAGTGCTGGCGGTCACCCGGCCAGCCTGTCGGCCCCCCAACAAACAGTCAAGCCTGACTTTTAATTGCATGCCACGTCTCCCGACCCCAGCTGCCGAGGAGGGACCATCACCACGTGAGGACGGATTCCGTCCGGAACCGGCCCTACGGTCGTTGTCATGGCTATCGCACGATTCCCGTCCCTCGTCATCGACTGTCCCGACGCCCGGGCCCTTGCGACCTTCTACGGCGCCCTCCTCGACTGGGAGGTGAGCGTCGACGAGGACGGCGGCTGGGCCGAGGCGACATCGCGGGAGCCCTACCCGCCGATCGCCTTCCAGCGGGTCGAGGACTACCGCGCCCCGCAGTGGCCCGGCCAGGAGGTCCCGCAGCAGACCCACCTCGACGTCATGGTCGACGACCTCGACACCGGCGAGAAGGCCGTCCTCGAGCTCGGCGCCACCAAGGCCGGCCACCAGCCCGGCACGTCCTTCCGGGTGTTCCTCGACCCGGCCGGGCACCCGTTCTGCCTCTGCGTGGACTAGCCCGGTCGGTTCCGGCGCCGCTCAGAGCGCGACGGTCGTGACGACCCGGGCGCGGACGACCGGGTCGACCCAGGCATCCCGGGTCCGCAGCAGGCGCAGGCCCGACCAACAGCCCAACGCGGCAGCGAGTAGCAGCGGCGCCGCCCACGCGTCGGTCCGCGCGAGGAGCTGGAAGACCACCGACGTGAAGGTCGTGGTGACGGCCAGCCGGGTGGAGTATCCCAGCATCGCCAGCGGCGGTGCCGGCGTCGCCCGGGCGGAGCGCAGGTCGACGGCGTAGGGCCGCAGCTGTGACCAGCGCAGCGCACCACCGACGACCTGGAGCGTCACGAGCAGCCAGACCGCGACGGTCGCGCTGAGCTCGGTGATGGTCGGGACGCCGGCCCGGAGCGCGCCCAGGGCGAGTGTCACGCCCGATGCGACGACCAGGAACTCCGCGAGCACGATCGCGCGCGCGGCGAAGACCGTGCCCGGCCCGACTGGCAGCGACTCGCGCCACAGGCCGCCCCGCCCGTCGAGGCACCAGGCGTTGACGCCGAACAGCAGCGCGCCGCCCGACGCGACCAGGCCCGGCAGGAGCAACAGCTGCTCCCACGCCAGCGCCCCCGCGAGCGCGATCAGCCCCGGCGCGACCGCCAGGACGGCGAGCCCGCGACGCATCGGCACCGCCCGCCACACCGAGGCACGGTCGATGCGGAGCAGGACGCCGAGGTCCGAGCGGGGCGTACGCCGCGGCGCGTGCGACCCGCTCTCCGCGCGCAGCTCGTCACGGGGCACGAGGCGCGCGGCGAGATGGGCGGGTATGCCGCCGGCGACCACCGCGCCGGCGAGCAGCACGAGCTGCACCAGGATCGTCAACCACCACCGGCGGTCGAACCCGTGTAGCCCACCCACGACCAGCCATCGGGTGGGCAGCGCGTCGAGCATGGGCGCCAGCCGGTGGCTGACCTGGAGGACCGCGCCGGTGCCGACCAGACCGACCGCGAGGAGGCGTACGACGCCGAGGCCGTGCCGCCGGCGGCGTACGCCCTCGACGAGCCAGGCCACCGCCTGGCCGATCGCGGTGGCGGCGGCGATCCAGAGCACCGCCCCGAGCAGGGGCGCGGCGAGCAGGTGGATCCCCCCGACGCCGTAGGAGACGAGGCCGAGCAGGGTCCAGCTCTGGAGCAGCCAGGCGACGTTGAGCGGCGCCAGCAGGAGCGCACCGAGGTGGTCGGTCGTCGGACTGACCGGATAGGCGACGAGCTCCTCGTGCGGGACGAGCTCTCGACCGCCGCCCGAGGCGACGCCCGAGACGATCGCGAGCAGCGCGAAGCCGGCGTATGCGGTCGGGAGGAGGGTGAGCACGTCGAGCGCCCGAGCGGAGTCACCGGCGCCCGGCAGCGACAGCGGTACGACGACGGCCGCGGCCGTCAGGACGGCGAACGCCCCGACCAGGACCGCCCGGCGCCGGCCGGAGAGCGTGGTCGTCCGGAACCGCAGCAGGTGCGCCACGTCGGCGACCGCCCTCGCCTCACGGCGCAGGCGCTCAGTCGAGGAGGCTGCGATAGGCACGCGCCCCCTCCTCCCCCGCCATCTCACCGGCGGCGACGCTCGCGACCCGGGAGCCGCCGCGCAGCACGGTGACCGACGAGCAGGCCTCGATGGCGAGCTCGCGCAGGTGTGTGGAGACCAGGACGCAGGCGCCCCGCGCACGCGCGTCGCTGACGATCTCCAGGGTGGCCTCGACCCCGACCGGGTCGACGCCGTCGAACGGCTCGTCGAGGAGGAGCACCTCCGGCTCGTGGAACGCCGCGAGCAACACCGACAGCCGTCGTCCCATCCCGTGGGAGAAGCCGCTGGTGACGCGGTGCGCGACGTCGCCGAGCCCGAAGAGCTCGAGCAGGTCCCGGGCCCGGCCCTCCCAGCCGTCGAGCCGGCGCAGCCGGGCGGCGAGCTGGAGGTGCTCCCACGGGGTCGCCCGGGGGACGAGCCCGCCGACATCGGGGCAGTAGCCGACCCGGCGCTTCACCGCGAGGACGTCGGCCCGGACGTCGAGCCCCGCCACCCGGACCGAGCCGGCGCTCGGCGGCACGACGCCGGCGAGGACGCGCATGGTCGTCGACTTCCCGGCACCGTTGCGGCCGAGCAGGGCGGTCGCCTGGCCGGCGTACGCGACAAGGTCGACGCCGTTCACCGCCTCCACCTCGGCGAAGCGGACGTGGAGGCCGCGGACGTCGACGGCGGGTTCGGTGGTCACGCTCCCATCGTCGCCGCCGCGCCACGGCCCTGCAGCCGATCGGCGCGGAATGGTCCGAACGGACGAGGCCCCCCGCCCGCTCGGACCAGCCGCGCCACCGCCGGATCAGGCGGGGAAGGTCTCGCCCTTCGCCGCCAGGTCGCGCAGGTACGGCGTGGGCCGCAGCTGCTCGCCGTACTTGTCGGCCAGCTCGTCGGCGCGCTTGATGAACGCGTCAAGCCCGATCGAGCCGTCGGCGGCCTCGTAGCCGGTCATGAACTGCGCCGCACCACCGGTCATCGGCGGGAAGCCGATGCCGAAGATGGAGCCGATGTTGGCGTGAGCCGCCGAGGTGAGCACGCCCTCCTCGAAGCACTTCGCCGTCTCGATCGCCTCCCGAACGAGCATGCGCTCCTTCGCGTCGACGAACGGGACTTGGTCGTCGGCGACCGGGAACAGCTCACCGAGACCGGTCCAGATCGAGGTGCGCTTGCCGTCGACGTACTCGTAGAAGCCGGCGCCCTTGAGCTTGCTCGGCCGGCCGGCCTCGATCATCGCGCCGCAGACCTGCTCGGTCGTGGTGAGGGTCTCCTCGCCGGCCGCCTCACGGGTGGTCTTGGCGATCTTGACCATCAGCTCCAGGTTGAGCTCGTCGGCGATCTGGAGCGGGCCGACCGGGTAGCCGGCGGAGGTAGCGGCACGCTCGAGCGAGTACGGCTCCATGCCCTCCTTGAGCAGGGCCAGGCCCTCCTCGATCTGGGTGCCGATGACGCGCGAGGTGTAGAAGCCACGGGCGTCCTGGACGACGATCGGGGTCTTCTTGATGACCTGGACGACGTCGTAGGCCTTCGCCAGCGCCTCGTCGGAGGTCTCGGCGCCACAGATGATCTCGACCAGCGGCATCTTGTCGACCGGGCTGAAGAAGTGCAGGCCGATGAAGTCGGCCGGCCGGTCGATGCCCTTGGCGAGGTCGGTGATCGGCAGCGTCGAGGTGTTGGAGCAGAGCAGAGCGCCGTCGGCGAGGTACGGCGCGATCTCGGCGAACACCTTCTGCTTGAGCGCGACGTCCTCGAAGACCGCCTCGACGACGAGGTCGGCTCCCGCCGCATCGGCCGGATCGGCGGTCGCGGTGATCCGGCCCAGGATCTCGTCGGCCAGCTCCTGCGTGATCTTGCCGCGGGAGACGCCCTTCTCGTTAAGGCCGGCGGTGTAGGACCTGCCCTTCTCGGCAGCCTCGACGGAGACGTCCTTGAGGACGACCTCGACGCCGGCCCGGGCCAGGACGTAGGCGATGCCGGCGCCCATCATGCCCGCGCCGAGCACGACCGCCTTGGTCGGGACGTACTTGTCGAAGCCGTCCGGACGCAGCGCCCCGGAGTTGATCGAGTTCAGGTCGAAGAAGAACGCCTGGATCATGTTCTTCGCCTGCTGGCCGGTGACGAGCGAGGTGAAGTAGCGCGACTCGATGCGGAGCGCGGTGTCGAAGTCGACCTGCGCGCCCTCGACGGCCGCGGCGAGGATCGCCTTGGGCGCCTTGTAGTCGGCCTGCTTCATCTGCTTGCGCAGGATCGGCGCGAACGCCGGCAGGAAGGCGGCGAGCCTCGGCGACGACGGCGCACCGCCCGGCAGCTTGTAGCCCGGCTGGTCCCACGGCTGGGCCGACGCGTCGGGGTTGGCCTTGATCCAAGCCTTGGCGGCCGGGAGCAGCTCCTCCTGGCTGCCGACGAGCTCGTCGACCAGGCCCTTCTCCTTCGCGGCGGCCGGCTTGAAGCGCGTGCCCTGGCCGAGGATGTCCATGAGCGCGGTCATGATGCCGAACATCCGGACCGTGCGCGTCACGCCGCCACCACCGGGCAGCAGACCGAGGGAGACCTCGGGCAGACCGATGTCGTAGCGGTCGTCGACCGCGATGCGGTGGTTGGTCGCGAGCGCGATCTCGAGGCCGCCACCGAGGGCCGCGCCGTTGATGGCGGCCACGACGGGCTTCGGGAAGGTCTCCAGCTTGCGCAGCGTGGCCTTGATGCCCTCGACCTGCGCGAAGATCTCACCGGCGTCGGCCGGCGTCGCCTTCATCATGTTCTTGAGGTCACCGCCGGCGAAGAAGGTCTTCTTGCCGGAGGCGACGACCACGCCGGTGACGCTCTGCTCATCCTTGGCGGCCTCGGCGTACAGCCTCTCGACGGCCGCCGCCATGGAGGCGGCGTAGTCGTCGTTCATCGTGTTGGCGCCCTGGTTGGGGTCGTCGATCGTGAGGGTGACGATCCCGTCGGCGTCGATGTCGTAGTTCACAACGTCAGTCATGTCAGTGCTCTCTGTCGCTCTCTCGGTCGCTCTCGCGTGGCTCAGACGATCTCGACGACCGTGGCGATGCCCATGCCGGCGCCGACGCAGAGCGTGGCGAGGCCGCGGCGCTTGCCCTGCCGCTGGAGCTCGTCGACGAGGGTGCCGAGGATGATCGCGCCGGTGGCGCCCAGCGGGTGACCCATCGCCATCGCGCCGCCGTTGACGTTGGTGACGTCGCGGGAGATGCCCATGTCCTTCATGAAGCGCAGCGCCACCGCGGCGAAGGCCTCGTTGATCTCCCACAGGTCGATGTCCGCAGGGGTCAGGCCGGCCTTGGCGAGGGCCTTGCGGGCGGCCGGCGCCGGACCGGTGAGCATGATCGTCGGCTCGGAGCCGATGACGGCGGCGGAGGTGATCTTGGCCTTCGGGGTCAGTCCGTAGTCCTTGCCGACCTGCTCGTTGCCGATCAGCATGATCGCGGCGCCGTCGACGATGCCGGAGGAGTTGCCGGCGTGGTGGACGTGGTTGATCTTCTCGATCCAGTGGTACTTCGCCAGCGCGACGTCGTCGAAGCCGGCGTCGCGGCCCTGGTCGGCGAAGGACGGCTTCAGGCCGGCGAGCGACTCGACCGTGGTGCCAGGACGGATCAGCTCGTCGTGGTCGAGCACGACCTGACCGTTGCGGTCGTGCACCGGGATGACGGCGTCCTTGAAGTAGCCGGACTCCCAGGCGTGGTGCGCCCGGGCGTGCGACTCGGCGGCCAGGTCGTCGACGTCGGTGCGGCTGAAGCCCTCCATCGTCGCGATCAGGTCGGCGCTGATGCCCTGCGGGACGAAGCTGGTGTCGAAGGAGGTCATCGGGTCCATCGCCCAGGCACCGCCGTCGGCACCCAGCGGGACGCGGCTCATCGACTCCACGCCGCCGGCGATGATGAGGTCCTCCCAGCCGGACCGGACGCGGCCGGCCGCCTGGTTGACCGCCTCCAGGCCGGAGGCGCAGAACCGGTTGAGCTGGACGCCGGCGACGGTCTCGGGGAGCCCGGAGACGAGGGAGGCGGTGCGAGCGATGTCCATGCCCTGGTCGCCGATCGGCGACACGACGCCCAGCACGACGTCGTCGATCCGGTCGGTGTCGAGCGCGGGGTTGCGCTTCTGCGCCTCGTCGAGCAGACCGACGACCAGGTCGACGGGCTTGACCTCGTGCAGCGCCCCGGTCTTCTTGCCACGTCCGCGCGGAGTGCGCAGGTGGTCGTAGATGAATGCTTCAGCCATGAGCCGATTGTGACACTAGAACTGTCACGGTTACCAGCGGGTCACTTATTTTGCTCACTCGCCTTCGAGGGACCGCGTGATGATCGCGTTCGCCGAGGCCTGGAAGCCGGCGACGATGCCTTCGAGGACGAGCTGACGGATCCGCGGGAGCGCCTCCTGCAGCCGGGCGGCCTCCTCGGGCGTGTGGGGCGTGCGCCGGAACGGCTCGATGATGTCGGAGAGCAGGATCGCGGTGAGGTCGTCGGCGAGGGCGCCCATGTGGCGGTGTACGGCGTCGGCCGCGGTGTCCAGCGCATCTGGCCGCAGCCCGAGGTCGAGCAGTTCCGAGCGCAGCCGGGCATCGGTGTCCTCCGGCGCCTCGGAGGTCCAGGACGTGATCAACGTGCGCTGGACGGCGAGGTCCTCGGGCGTGGCGTCGACCGGGATGCGCGCCAGGAAGCGCTCGATGGCGTTCAGGGTGAAGCCGTGGTCCTGCAGCGCAGTGACCAGCTCCAGGCGAGCGCGGTGGGCGGCGCCGTACACCGCGATCCGGCCACGCCGCTCGGGCGGCGGGATGAGGCCGAGACTGGCGTAGTAGCGCGTCGTCCGGACCGAGAGCCCGGTGACCGCCGACAGCTCGTCGATCGTCAGGCCTGCCTGCTCGACGTCCTGGGTCATGGGGCGGAGGCTAGCAGCCGACGACCTTGCACTGTGCCAGTCATGCTGTCACAGTGACGCTGTCATCCGAATGCCGAGGTGCCAAGGAGTGTCATGCCCGAGAGGCCGTCGATCTGCGAAGCAGAGCATGAGGACTTCCGCGCCACCGCGCGGGCCTTCCTGGAGAAGGAGGTCGTCCCCTTCCACGACCAGTGGGAGAAGGACGGCCAGGTCGACCGGGAGATCTGGAAGAGGGCCGGCGAGGCCGGCCTGCTCTGCTTCGACGTGCCGGAGGAGTACGGCGGGCCGGGCATCGACGACTTCCGCTTCAACGCGGTCCTCGCGGAGGAGATCACCCGGGTCGGCGCGAGCGGCCTCGGCTTCCCGGTCCACACCGACATCATCGTCCCCTACATCACCCACCTGGGCACCGAGGAGCAGAAGCAGCGCTGGCTCCCGGGCCTCGCCAGCGGCGACCTGATCTCGTCGATCGCCATGACCGAGCCGGGCGCGGGCAGCGACCTGCAGGGCATCCGGACCACCGCCGTCGAGGAGGGCGACCACTTCGTCCTCAACGGCTCGAAGACGTTCATCTCCAACGGGATCCTGTCCGACCTGGTCATCGTGGTCGCCAAGACGAACCCCGAGGCCGGCGCCCACGGCATCTCGCTGATCGTCGTCGAGCGCGGCATGGAGGGCTTCGAGCGGGGCCGCAACCTCGACAAGATGGGCATGAAGGCCCAGGACACCGCCGAGCTCTTCTTCGACAACGTCCGCGTCCCGAAGGAGAACCTCCTCGGTGAGCTGAACGGCGGCTTCATCCACCTCATGACCGAGCTGCCGCGCGAGCGCGTCTCGGTCGCGACGATCGGCGTCGCCGGCGTGGAGCGGGTGCTCGAGCTCTGCCTGGACTACGCCAAGGAGCGCGAGGCCTTCGGCCGGCCGATCGGGAAGTTCCAGAACACGCGGTTCCTGCTCGCCGAGATGGCGACCGAGGCCCACATCGCCCGGGTCTTCATCAACGACTGCATCCTCAAGCTCAACGCAGGCCAGGTCGACACCTCCCTCGCCTCGATGGCCAAGTGGTGGTGCACGGAGCTGCAGAAGAAGGTCACCGACCAGGGCGTGCAGCTCCACGGCGGCTACGGCTACATGAACGAGTACCCGATCGCCAAGGCGTACGTCGACAGCCGGATCCAGACGATCTACGGCGGCACCACGGAGATCCAGAAGGAGATCATCGGCCGCTTCCTCGGGATCTGACGCCTACTCGAAGCAGCGGCGAGGGTTGTCGACCAGGATCGTGTGCAGGTCCTGCTCGGTGACCCCCTTCTCGAGCAGTGCCGGGATGACGTCCTCGCTGATGTGGCGGTAGTTCCACCGCGGCTGGACCTGCTCCTTGGCGACCGGGTCGAACCAGTCGATGAAACAGGCCGCGTCGTGCGCGATCACCACCTTGTCGACGTACCCACGCCGCACCAGCTCGACGATCGTGTCGACCCGCTGCTCGAACGGCAGCAGCACGTCGAGGCCGAACCGGTCCATCCCGAGCAGCGAGCCGGCGTCGGCCAGCTTGGTGAGGTAGGCGAGGTCGGTGGTGTCACCGGAGTGGCCGATGACCACCTTCGTCAGGTTGACGCCCTCCTCCCGCAGCACCTGCTGGGCGATCAGCCCGCCCTCGTTGTGCGGACTGGTGTGGACGGTGATCGGCG